>NZ_JBGOOI010000007.1:0-141934 GCF_041439605.1 Vibrio sp. 1F169
AACAGTTAAACCCAGACCACAACGGTATGCTAAGAACAAAAATGCCGTTCACTCTTAAGTGAACGGCATTACTCCTCAAATGAGGAGCCTTTTGCTTTACAAAGGAACTGTTTTATCAAGAGCCTCTGTTCGTCAGCCTTAACCGCTAAACAGAGTAGGGGGATTAAGCCTCTGCAGTCACTTTAGAATCGCTCATCTTTTTAAGAGCTGCGTAACCAAAACCTGTTACTGCTGTACCTGCTGCAATCGCCACTAGATACATAAGAACTGGAGAGATAGCGCCAGGAATTAGCAGTACGAACAAGCCGCCGTGTGGAGCCATTAGTTGTGCACCAAACATCATTGATAGAGCGCCCGTTAGTGCGCCACCTGCCATACATGCTGGGATAACACGCATTGGGTCTTTCGCTGCGAATGGGATTGCACCTTCAGAGATGAAACATAGTCCAAGAACGAATGATGCTTTACCTGCTTCGCGCTCGCCTGCTTCAAACTTGTCTTTCACTAGGAAAGTTGCAAGGCCCATACCTAGAGCCGGAACCATACCTGCAGCCATGATTGCTGCCATTGGTGCGTAAGTTTGTGAAGCCAATAGACCAACACCGAACGTGTAAGCCGCTTTGTTTACAGGGCCACCAAGGTCGAAACACATCATTGCACCTAGAATCACACCCAGAAGAATCGCATTAGACGTTCCCATGTTGTTTAGGAAGTCTGTCATTGCGCTCATCACGCCTGAAACTGGACCACCAACGATGTAAATCATGACCAAACCAGTGAACAAACTCGCGATAAACGGAATGATCAGAATTGGTTTGAGGGCTTCCATGGATTGTGGAAGTTGAACCTTGTCGGCAATGAATTTTGCTGCGTAACCCGCAATGAAACCCGCTGCGATACCACCTAGGAAACCTGCGCCTGTTGAGCTAGCCAACATACCGCCAATTAGACCTGGAGCCAGACCCGGACGGTCAGCAATAGAGAATGCAATGAAACCAGCAAGAACAGGAATCATCAGTGCGAATGCAGAACCACCACCGATAGTCATCAATGCTGCTGCTAATGTGCCTTCTTCTTTGAACGCTTCGATACCGAATACGAAAGACAGTGCGATGATCAAACCACCCGCAACAACCACAGGAAGCATGTGAGATACACCTGTCATTAGGTGCTTGTACACACCTTTCTTCTCATCAGCAGGCGCTGAATTTGAAGACGCTGTGTGCTGGTATGGCTTAGCTTCAGCGAATGCTTTTTCCATCTCTTGCTTTGTTTTCTTCAAAGCAGGACCTGTTGTGGTTTTGTATAGCGCTTTGCCGTTGAAACGATCAAGAGGAACGTCGATGTCGGCAGCGATGATAACAAGATCAGCGTCTGCGATTTCTTGGTCTGTCAGTTGGTTTTTCGCACCTACAGAGCCGCGAGTTTCCACTTTGATCTGGTGACCTAGGCGTTTGCCTTCTGCTTCCAGCGCTTCAGCTGCCATAAAGGTATGTGCAACACCCGTTGGGCAAGCGGTAATCGCTACGATCTTCTTGCTGCCTGTGCTTACTGTTGTAGAAGAGTTTGTTGAAGTACTAGTAACGGTAACTGCTTTTTCAACTTGAGAAGCGTCTAATACCGTTGCTTCTGCTACCGCTTTCTCTAGAAATGCTTTTGCATCTGCTGTGCATTCAGAGATAGCTGCTTGGTACACTTTTTTGCCAACAAAGCGCGCTTTATCAACGTTTGTGTTGGTAGCAATAACGACAACGTCGCTGCTGTCGATCGTGTCTTGTGATACTGGAGAGTTAGGTAATACGCTAGATTGACATTCAATAGCGGCGTTCCAACCCAGTGTTTTTGAAGCTTGCTCTAACAAGCCTGCTGCGATGATGCTGTTTGCTACGCCACTTGGGCAAGCTGTGATGATGGTAATATTCATAATAATCCCTTTGTCCTATTTACTTGTGTCTAACTGACTAGTTGGAGCACTAAGCGCCTGTAATTGGATATTTTGTCGTACTGAATCCAGCTCTTGTTGGCTGGTTACACCCACGCCTACCTGTGAAACTGCTAGAGCAGATAGGGCGGTTGCGAATTGAATAAGTTCTGGTTTTGGCATCTGTTGCATGTGACCCCAACATAGGCCTGCAACTAAGGTGTCACCTGCACCTACCGTGCTTACTACTTGCATGCGCGGTGGTTGAGCGTGTAACCACTCACCTTGGTTAAGCCACATCACACCTTCAGCACCAAGTGACACAACGATGTTATCGATGCCTTTTTCACTTAGGGCTTGGCCTGCGTGTTGGCATTGGTCGCGTGTAGTTAGTTCGGCGTTGAATAACTGAGATAGCTCTTCATCGTTTGGCTTGATCAGCCATGGTTGTGCATCGAGTCCCGCTTTAAGTGCATCACGGCTGCTGTCGAACAACACTTTCTTGCCCATATCGTGAAGTTTCTGAATCCACGATGCGCATAACATAGGTGAAATGCCCTGAGGTAAGCTGCCTGCAATCACGAAATATTCGTGGTCTTCAGCTAACCCGAATAGAGTGCGCTCAAACTGCTCGATGGCAATCGGTGTTACCGCTACGCCAGGGAAGTTGATGTCGCTAACTTGACCACTTTCTTCTACTAACTTCACGTTGATGCGAGTTGCGCCGTCGACACGAATAAAGCGGTCAGTTGCGCCCATCTGTTCGAACAGTTGGCAGAACGGTTCTTCGTTATTGCGACCAAGGAAACCTGTTACGGTGACTTTAGCGCCAAGCTCTGAAAGTACTTTTGCTACGTTTACGCCTTTACCCGCTGCATGCAGTGAGCTTTTGTTCACCAAGCTAACCGAACCTACGTTTAGCACATCGATGCTACCTGTCAGATCTAGAGCAGGGTTTAGGGTTACGGTAACGGCTTTGATTTGTTTATCAGACATATCGATTCCTTAACCTTCGCCAAGGCCAGAAGCGATAGCTTTGCCAATAGACTCAAGTGCTTGAGCTGCATCTTCACCTTCAGCAACAAACTGAAGCTGATGGCCGTGTTTAACGCCAAGCGCGATTACTTTCATCAAGCTCTTCGCGTTCACTTCTTTTCCATCGCCATCTAGGTTTGATACGCGGATAGTTGATTCGAACTTCTTCGCTTCAGCGACTAGCATTGCGCCCGGACGAGCGTGTAGGCCGTGTGCATTTTTGATTTTGAATACCGCGCAGTTGTCATCGTCTTGAGAAGCTGTAGAAACCGCTTCACCTTTTAGAAGGCCGATCACTTGTGCTGCGTCAGCGGTTAACAGTTGTTGCTGCTTACCTTCGAAAACCATCTTGCTTAGGTTTGCCAGAATAGATTGGTGAGCGCTGTTACAAGCAGCAAATGCCACCAATGCTTTAACTGGTGTGCCTTCGTATTCGCAATCGTTGGCTGTTGAAACGAAAGATACGCCAGTGCGAGTTACGCCTTTATCGCTGCCCAACAACCACAAGCCTTGGCCTAGATGAGTCGGTGTTTTTGTTACTAAGTCAGCAACGAATGCATTGTCTGTGCAACCTGTGTTCTTAAGTAGGCCGCCCGCAACTGCCGACATTTGAATCATGTCGCTTGCAGGGAACAGCAGCTGAACTAAAGAAGCGTCTAGGTCTGCTTCTAGCTGAACTTCGCCATTAAGTAGGGCGATAATTTCGTCTTCTGATTTTGCTTGCTTTAATTTCTCTTCAACACCGTCTGCCGCTAGCACTTTCGTTAGTTGCTTAAGGATGCCTAAGTGCTCGTCAGATTTAGCAGCAATACCAATTGCTACGTAAACACGGTTGCCGTCTGCCCAATCAATACCTTCAGGGAAGTGGTGTACCGCAACGCCTGTCTCTTTCACTAGGCCACGAGTGTCAGTGGTTCCGTGAGGAATCGCGATGCCGTTGCCTAGGAACGTAGAGTTCTGGTTTTCACGGTTCAGCATTCCTTCAACGTAACCAGAGTCCACTAAACCTTTCGCGGTTAGGTCGCCGGCAATGTTCTGGATTGCTTTGAATTTGTCTTCGGCAGTTTGGCCTAGAGTGATGTCAGATTTTGATAATTTAAGCATGGTGCCTCTTTAGCGTATCGCTTGAGAATTTGTGTGTCGCTACGATTCCAACTAGAGCAAGAATTAGTGAACTTTACTCTTTGCTTTGCTCTTTGTTTTATCTGAGCTGAATCGGTTCAGCATTCAGTGTAAAAAAATTCAGCAAAGCCGATTTTGGTTTTCAAAATAGTTTTGCTGCGTGTCGTAATTTCAGTTTCGTTAATAACGAGAAGTCGAATCACAACAAATGACGCTCAATCCATTCAAAAGGATGATTGAAGTCACTTTTCAGATTTTGCTGAATCCTTTCAGCTTTTATACTGAATCGATTCAGCATATAATTCAACTAATCCGAGGATCAGATCATTGGTTATATGATCCTACGCACAAAATACAGGTCACTCATATGACACTTGATGAAATCGCTAAGTTGGCTGGAGTATCGAAAACCACAGCCAGTTATGTCATCAACGGCAAGGCGCAGAAATACAGAATCAGTGAAAAGACTCAACAGAAAGTCATGGCGGTTGTAGAAGAATATAATTACCGCCCAGACCACGCCGCTTCGTCGTTGCGCGCTGGTAATAGCCGTTCATTTGGTTTGATCATTCCGGATCTGGAAAACAGCAGTTACGCGCGTTTAGCTAAATTGATAGAGCAGAATTCACGCAAAGTGGGCTACCAGATATTGATTGGTTGTTCTGATGATGATGCTGAAACAGAACGAAAAGTGGCTGAAGCTTTGGTAAGTCGTCGTATTGATGCCTTGCTGGTTGCGAGCTCAATGCCAGACGCCAACGAGTTCTACTTAAAGTTGCAAAACTCAGGAACGCCTGTGATCGCAATTGACCGTCCGTTAGATGATGAGCACTTTGCTTGCGTACTCAGTGAAGATTTCGAAGCCGCGTTTGAATTGACCCATTCGATTCTCGATGACAACATTCATAGTGTTGGTTTGATAGGTGCACTTCCTGATCTAAATATCTCACGTGAACGTCACCTAGGTTTTGAAGCGGCAAATAAAGCACATACTCAACAAACAGGGCTAGCAGAAAACAAGCCGATGGTTGTGGGTTATGGTGAGCACTTTGATAGGGAATCTGGACGAGAGGTTTTTGAAGAGTGGATAGCTAAAGGCACAGTTCCTGATGCGATTGTGACTATGTCTTACACTTTGTTAGAGGGCGTGTTGGATGTGATGGTTGAAAAGCCAGAGCTGATCAATCAAGTAAAACTGGCAACCTTTGGTGATAACCGACTGCTCGACTTCTTGCCTTTTAAAGTCCATTCACTGCCGCAGCAGTTTGAAGTAATTGCCGACAGCGCTTTTGCTTTGGCGCTAAATGCATCGGCTAAGCGTTACCAAGCGGGTATTGAACTCGTGCCAAGAAGCTTAGTGAAACGAGGCTAAATACGGTTAGTTTCCGTTTAACAGTTAGTTAGAACCAAGCAATAAGCCCAACTCTACAATAGCGACAATGCCGAGCAACAAAGCCAACACCTTCCAAAACTGGATTGGGTTTCGGTTTATCAAAGGTTGCTTGGCTTTGCTTTTCACCAAGCTTTGGTTTGGTGTGTAAAGGTCTGCCACAAAATCCCCCAACACTTGATGACGTTCGCTCGGCGATTCTGCGCAGGCTTTTTGTAACACCAAATCCACCCAGCTTGGTAAGTCAGCTCGTTTCTGAGTGATGGGTTGGTATTCCCACTGATGATGACGAGATTGCTTAAGCGATTGCGCGCTCATTTCAGAGTAGGGCAGTTCGCCCGTTAGCATCTCATAGCCGATCACAGCGATAGAGAAAAGATCCGAGCTGGTGGTGGCCGTGTTGTGCTTGATGGTCTCGGGTGCAATGTAATTGACCGCGCCTAATGGTGTGTCGTCCTTGTCAGTGAGCTCTCCCTCTTCAAGGCCTCTCACTAATACCGCACCAAGGTCGATGATTTTCACCTCACCATCACGTTGAATCATGATGTTCTCGGGCTTTAAGTCTCGGTGCACCATGTCTGCACGTTGTAATACTCGAATGCCTTGTGTGATCTTTTCTAGTATGTCGCGCACTTCATTGAGTGATGGTTTTGGGTTGTCGTACATCCATTGTCTTAGCGTGATGCCTTCTACCAATTCGCAGATTTGGTATAAGAATTGCGAGTACTCTGGCGTCGGGTAAACCTTCATTACTCTCTTGTTTTTTAACAAGATCCCCGCCCATTGTTCATTAAAGAAAGCTCTGAGTTGCGAAGGGCTATCGTGATATTGAACGGAAGGGACTTTCAGCACGAACTCGGTCTGTGTCTCTTTCTGCATCACACGATACACATGGCTTCTAGAGCCTGCATACAACACCTCAAGCACCATGAAGTTGTCGATACTTTGCCCGAGCTTTAAGGCGGGTGGGATGGCACGTTTAGCCAGTTTCTCATGGAATTCAATCAGCGAAGGTTTAGGCAGATGGCTGACTTGCACAATCAAGCAGCTGACGTTATCCGAGCTATTGTGGCTTAAAGCGGTATTACAGATGGTTTGCGCTGCGTATTCGAAATCTGCTCCGGGTTTGTCGATGTGTTCCTTGAAGGTATTGGGAGAGACAAACTCGTGCACGCCATCAGATGTCAGGATAAAGCAGTCGTTTTTCTTAATGGGCAGGGTTTGATAGTCAACGTTGAGTTGGTTATCCATGCCCAAGGCGCGTGTTAAGTAATGCTTCTGCCCCATATTTTTACGGGTGTGGTCGCGGGTCAGTTGGCGTAATTCTCCATCTCTGAGTAAGTAAATGCGACTGTCGCCAACGTGGAATATATGTGCGGTGTTCGATTTTAATATCACGCTGCTGAACGTCGAAACGAGGGCATTGTGGTTCACTTGTTGCGCGGGATGAATATTAGAAACAGACGTGTTGAAGAGCCAAGAATTGAGTGAGGTTAAGACCTTTTGTGCCGAACGTTGAATGCTCCAGCTATTTGGAGTGGCGTAATAGTCGTCGATAAACTGCATCACGCTGGTGTGACTGGCTTTCTGGCCGTGTTCACTGCAACTTGCCCCGTCTGCTATACAAGCAACACTGCCTTTTAGCTCTTGCTCAGTACGAGTTTTGGGGTGCTTTACAATGATGGCGTCTTGGTTTTCATCACGTATGCCTTTATTCGAATAGCCGCCAAACTTCAAAGTCAGTTGGTTATTGGATTCTGGCGTGACGACTTGCCCTTGGCTGAATGAAATTGTCATAACTGGTCTTCTTTTAACTGTTCTTCTTCCCGCTTCCTTGACAGAACATCCTAGGAAGAACAAAAGCTCTAGTGAACGTAGAGCCTTTGAACGAAGCACCTAGCGTTGATGTATCCGCTAAGGTGCCTCTCCCGATTCAATAATATCAATGCTTCTTAGTACAGACCCTAGCTTGAAACATTAATCAGCGTGACACTGCCGTCGTCGTTTACTTCAGCGATTTGACCGTTAGGCTCTTCCATGAACAGTAGAGTCACAAAGCCTAGTACCGCTGTTGCAGCAATCACTAAGAAGAATGTTTGGTAGCTCACGAATGACAACACAGTTAGGTAAACTACCGCACCCACGTTACCGTAAGCACCCGTCATACCTGCAATTTGACCTGTCATACGGCGCTTGATTAGAGGAACCGTTGCAAATACTGCACCTTCACCCGCTTGCACGAAGAATGAACACGCCATCGCCGCGACAACCGCTAGCCATACAGGCCATGTGCTGTCTACTTGACCCATTGCAAAGTAACCCACAGCAAGACCAATCGTTAGAATAAGCAGTGTTGGCTTACGACCGAATTTATCTGAAATCCAACCACCACCTGGGCGAGACATTAGGTTCATAAAGGCATAAGCCGATGCAACCATACCTGCAAGAACCGGTGTTAATTCAAAGGTTTCAGAGAAGAACAGTGGCAGCATAGAAACCACAGCCAGTTCAGAACCAAATGTCGCGAAGTACAATACGTTCAGTACCGCAACTTGCTTGAATTTGTACTGGTGAATCTCTGGCACTTCTTCTTTAAATACGTTCTTGTTTACTTTCCAAACTTGCGACACTTCGTACACGTAAAGTGCTGCTAAACCTGCATACACAGAGTAAACCGCCATGTCAGACAACATGTTGATGTTGCTTGGTGATAGCTTCCAAGTCAGTAGCGCTAAAGCGGCATACATTGGGATCTTCATAATAAGTAGGAAGAAAAAGTCACCCTTTGATGTCACTTCCATTGCTGTTACTTGAGCAGGCTTGAAGTAAGTCGAACCTTTTGGTGTATCTGACACGTTTTTGTAGAAGATAAACGAGAACGCTAAGCTCATTACGCCAGTAATACCGACCGCATAACGCCAGCCGTCTTCACCACCAAACGCTAGAGCGAGAGTTGGAAGCGTGAACGCTGCTGCTGCTGAACCAAAGTTACCCCAGCCGCCGTAAATACCTTCTGCAGTACCCAGTTCGTTGTGTGGAAACCATTCAGATACAAGACGAATACCGACAACGAAACCTGCACCAATGAAGCCCAGTAGGAAACGAGCGATGGCCGCTTGAATGAAAGAGTCTGCCATAGCAAACATGAAACAAGGGATAGAACAGACCGCGAGTAGCGAAGAGTAGACCAATCTTGGGCCGTATCGGTCGGTTAACATACCAATGGCGACACGCGCCGGAATGGTCAATGCAACGTTGAGGATCAGCAGTGTTTTGATCTCTTCAGTGGAAAGACCAAGCGACGTTTTTACCATTTGCAGTAGTGGGGCAAAGTTGAACCACACAACAAAGGTGATAAAAAAGGCCATCCAACTTAGGTGTAAGGTTTTCATCTTACCCGTAAATGAAAGCAGCGAAAATTTTGTGTTATCCATGGTTTAAATCCTTTAAATCTGGAAAATTACCCGGCTTTAGCTCGTGCGTTACTTCCGAAATTCGAACGCATTAATGTGGCTAAACCCTGTGCCGAAATTGCTCACGCCTATAAAGCGTTTACATGATGATGTCGGCGATTAGTTAACTGGCGATAGCAAGCGGTGCGAGAACCTGAACCTGTTCTCCTTGCTTGCGAACTTCAAATTTCACGAGCTTGAGATCGGGTTGTTCAAGGCACGCGCCAGTTTCTAAGTGGTAATGCTGCTTGTATAAGGGTGAGGCTACGTAAGGCTCACCGCTTAATGAACCAATGATACCACGTGACATCACATTCGCCTTGCCAACAGGATCGTAATTAGAGAGTCCATAAAGCGTGTCACTGCGCTTACAGTAAAAAATAGCCACTTGGTTATCGTCTACTTTGGCGCAAATACCACCGTTTGGGGTTAAGTCCCGGGTGTTGCATACGGTTGTCCAATTTTCCATGACTTTCTCCTAGTCAAAACATAAAACTAATAATCAATTTAATTAGGGTGATAGCCGACAGCAGTTTTCTTGGGCTGCGCCACTGTCGATTATCGATATTGGGTTTAGTTGTTACTGATTCACAGACGGTCAATTCGTCTTACGAAACTTCCGTGACTTCGATTTGGTCAGCCTTGGTTAGCATTTCATCTCGTTGTGAATCTGAAGAAGAGCTCAAGCTCGGCTTAGGAAAACGCTGCTCTCGTTCTTTGATGAATGACAGGCTAGTGTCCATTTCTTCGCTGTTGATGTAGTGCTGGAAACGCTTCATTTTTTCAGGGTTTTCGATGGTGGTTTTCCATTCACACTGGTATTTTTCGATGTTAAGGGCGATATCGGCTTCAAGTTCTTCAGCAACGTTGAGCTTGTCTTCAATCACGACTTGCTTGAGGTATTCAATGCCGCCTTCAAGGTTTTCCATCCATACCGATGTACGCTGTAGGCGATCCGCGGTACGTGTATAGAACATCAGAATGCGGTCGATGTATTGCAGCAGGGTGGTTTCATCAAGGTCGGTAGCGAAAAGGTCACCATGGCGAGGGCGCATACCGCCGTTACCACAGATATAGAGGTTCCAACCTTTGTCGGTGGCGATAATGCCAAAGTCTTTTGATTGGGCTTCTGCACATTCACGAGTACAGCCAGAAACCGCAAACTTGATCTTGTGTGGTGAGCGTAAGCCTTTGTAGCGGTTCTCTAGTCGAATCGCTAAGCCAACACTGTCGTCGACACCGTATCGACACCAAGTGCTACCCACACACGATTTCACGGTACGTACCGATTTACCGTAGGCATGGCCTGTTTCAAAACCAGCATCGATTAGTTTTTTCCAGATGATTGGCAGTTCATTAAGTTGGGCGCCAAACAAATCGACACGCTGACCACCGGTGATCTTGGTATAAAGGTCGAACTCTTTAGCGACTTTGCCAAGCACGATCAATTTATCTGGAGTGATTTCACCGCCTGCAATACGCGGAACCACCGAGTAAGTGCCGTCTTTTTGCATGTTACCGAGGTAGATGTCGTTGGTGTCTTGCAGTTCGATATGTTGATCTTCAAGGATGTAATCGTTCCAGTAGGAAGCCAGAATCGAACCGACAGCCGGTTTACACACGGTACAGCCCAATCCGTTTCCATGAGAATCCAATAGCTCATCGAAGGTCTTAATTTTGTTGACGCGGATGATGTCGGTGAGTTCTTGGCGAGAATACGCAAAGTGCTCACAAATATCGTTAGAGACTTCCACACCTAGGTTACTTAGCTCGCTATCGAGAACCTGTTTAGCAAGAGCTGAACAACCGCCACAACCTGTCGAAGCGTTGGTGGTCTCTTTTAATGCAGCCATCGTGGTGCAGCCAGCTGAAACGGCGTCTTTAATGTCGCCTTTGGTCACATCGAAACACGAACAAATCACTGCGCTATCAGGCAGAGCTTCAACACCCATGGCAGAGCCTGAATCATCCGCGACGTTAGGTAGAATCAGCACCGATGGGTTTTCAGGAAGAGGCATGTCATTTTGTTTGATTTGCAGCAGCGAACCGTAAGCTTCGGCGTCACCCACCAATACCGCACCGACAATTTTCTTGCCATCAGCCGATATGATCAGGCGCTTATAAACCTGTTCGATTTCATCGTTATAGGTATACGATTGAGCGCCTTCGGTTTGGCCGTGTACTTCACCGATACTTGCTACGTCTACACCCAATAGCTTGAGTTTGGTACTCATGTCAGCGCCAGTAAATGTAGCATCGTCCGCACCGCCGGAGACAATATGCGAAGCCGCGACTTTCGCCATCGAATAACCGGGTGCCACTAAGCCGAAGATCTTGTTGTCCCAAAGCGCACATTCACCAATCGCATACACGTTGTCGATGTTGGTTTGGCAGTGATCGTTAATCACGATGCCGCCACGTTCACCAATGGCGATATCAGAGCTGCGAGCAAGGGCATCTTGAGGGCGAATACCCGCAGAAAACACGATCATATCGGTTTCAAGATGGGTCCCATCTGCGAAGTTCATTCTGTAGCGAGCGTTCTCACCTGCGACTATTTCTGAGGTTGCCTTCTCGGTGTGAACTTGCACGCCAAGGTCTTCAATCTTTCTGCGTAAAAGCGCACCGCCACCGTCATCTAACTGTACGGCCATCAGGCGAGGCGCGAACTCCACTACATGGGTTTCCAAGCCAAGGTTTTTGACTGCGTTTGCGGCTTCTAAGCCAAGTAGGCCACCACCAATCACCACGCCAGATTTACTGCCTTTACTTGAGAGTGCAATAGCGTCTAAATCTTCGATGGTGCGATAAACGTGGCAGTGTTCTTGGTCGTTACCGGGAATAGGGGGAACAAAAGGGAATGAACCGGTCGCCAGAATCAAGGTGTCGTAACTCTCGGTATGTCCCGATTCAGTCACAACGCACTTATTTTCGGTATCTAGTTGAGCGACTTTCTCGTTGAGAAGGTAATTGACGCCATTGTTTTGGTAATATTCTTCGCTGGTTAATGCCAAGTCATCAGCATTTCCGCGCTTGAAGTAAGCAGTCAGCTGAACTCGGTCGTAGGCCAACCTTGGCTCTTCACTAAAAGTAACCACATCAAACTCATCACTGTCTGATTGCAGGATATTGTCGATAAATTTGTGTCCAACCATGCCGTTACCCACAACGACGATTTTCTTCTTGCTCATAATCCATTCCTTATTCTCGGCGTCACCATCACTAGCATCTAATTTCTAGTCGTTAGCAGAGGAATACCGGGTTGAGATTCCACTCAATTCATAATCATCAAGAAAAACAAAAATGTTTTTTCTAAGTCTTGGTTTTTAGTGGAGCAAGGAGGGTGCCAGATTGCGATTTGTTCATTCAAATAAAATTTAATCTATATATTTCAGGTATTTAAGGATTGCAGGTGGCACGTAATTACCCCTAAAGTGGTATGTGAAATTTTTGTTAGATTTATATAAATGAGCGTTTGTGGTGCAACTTTCCGCAAGATGGTGCAAAAATTAAGTTTCTATCTTGGTTAATTTGAGTTCTATTCAGTATTGATATTTTGTTATTTATTAAGTTATTGTTTTTAATGTGAAATATTTCATTTTTGTCGACTGGTATTAAGTGGCGTGTTATTTGCTTGGTTTGAGTTATTACAATTGTGGATAATTGAGCGAGAAACGGATGACCGATTCAAACAGCGGCTGGATAAAATCAACCTGTGCTTATTGTGGTGTAGGGTGTGGAATAGAAGCGAGACCGACATCGTTAGGAAAACTAGAAGTGCGTGGTGATAAAGATCATCCATCAAACTATGGAAAGCTATGTACTAAAGGGATTGCGCTCGGTGATACTGTGACGCCTTTAGGACGCCTAACACAGCCTGCTCATATTCAGAATGAGCAAAAACAAGAGCTGGATTGGAATAGTGCTACTCAGTTGGTTGCAGACAAATTCAATCAAACGATTGAAGAATTTGGGGCCGATTCGGTTGCGTTCTATGTGTCTGGTCAGCTGCTTACCGAAGACTATTACGTTGCCAATAAACTGATGAAAGGCTTCATCGGCAGTGGCAACATCGACAGTAATTCTAGGCTGTGCATGGCTTCAACCGTGGTTGGGCATAAGCGAGCATTTGGCGCAGACACCGTACCTGTCTGTTACGAAGATCTCGAGCAAGCCGATCTGGTTGTGATTACAGGCTCCAACCTAGCATGGTGTCATCCGGTACTTTTCCAAAGGCTAAGAGCCGCGAAACAAGCCAACCCTGCATTGAAAGTCATCGTCATCGACCCGCGTTATACCGACACCTGTGAAATCGCAGACATTCACTTGGCATTGGAATCTGGCTCAGACGTGGCGCTGTTTAACGGCTTATTGGGCTATCTCGACGATAACGACAAGCTAGATGCAGACTACATAGAAAACCACACTCAAGGCTTTACTGAATCAATTCGATCTGCGACTCAATATCGTTATACCGAATCAGGCTATACCGAATCAAGTAAGTGCGACAAAAGTGTTCCTGAGCTCACAGGGTTAACAGAGCAGCAGTTAAAACAGTTCTACAGTTTGTTTGCATCGAACGAGAAGGTGCTGACCATTTACTCCCAAGGCGTGAACCAATCGACACAAGGGTGTGACAAGGTGAATGCCATTATTAACTGCCATTTAGCCACCGGGAAAATAGGTAATCCGGGTATGGGGCCATTCTCTGTAACGGGTCAGCCGAACGCCATGGGCGGGCGTGAGGTGGGCGGTTTAGCCAATACGTTAGCGGCGCACTTTGAATTTGGTGATCCGCGATCACACCAAACGGTGAGCGAATTCTGGCAAACCGACAGCTTAGCCACACATGCGGGTTTAAAAGCGATCGACCTGTTTGATGCTATGAATGAAGGAAAAATCAAAGCGGTGTGGATCATGGCAACCAACCCAGTCGTGAGTTTACCAGATAGCGAAAAAATTAAAGCGACATTAGAGAAGTGCCCATTTGTGGTGGTGTCGGACTGCATTGCCGATACTGAAACTACTCGCTTGGCCGATGTGGTGCTGCCCGCGCAAGGGTGGAGCGAAAAGTCGGGCACCGTGACTAATTCTGAGCGTCGAATCTCACGCCAACGCCGTATATTACCAAGCCCAGGGGAAGCCAAACCTGATTGGTGGATATTAAAAGAAGTCGCACAAAAAATGGGATTCAAAGAGCAGTTTGATTACCGCCACGAAGGCGAGATCTTCAAAGAGTATTGTGAGATGACAGCGCTCGGCAATGAAACAGGCAAAGCGCGTGACTTATGCTTAATTGGACTCACGCAACTGGATGAGAAAGGCTATGGTGAACTCACTCCACAGCAATGGCCAGTGCTAAAATATCAACCAGAGATCATTGAGCAGCGCATGTTCACCGATGGCGAGTTCTTTACTGAATCTGGCAAAGCGCAGTTTATTGCAGTCGAACACGACAAACCCATTGCCGACACCAGCCTTGAATTCCCACTTATCATGAACACAGGGCGAATCCGAGACCAATGGCACACCATGAGCCGCACAGGCTTGGCCGCAGGTTTAGGTGAGCACACCCCAGAACCGTTTGTCGCCATGCACCCAGATACGGTAGCAGAGCTTGGTTTAGACGAGTTTGGGCTAGATGCCTTCAACCACGCCACTATTAATCCAGTTGTGAAAGTGCGCAGTGCACAAGGGGAGTGCCAAGCCCGCTTAGTAGTGACCAAAGAGATGCGCCGTGAACAAGTCTTCATGCCTATCCATTGGAATGCACCGACCGCCAAAGACAGCAAACCATGTGACTTGATCTTGCCTCATACCGATGCCGCATCAGGCCAACCAGAATTCAAGCACACACCAGTTGTAGTAGAGCCGTGTGGTTATCGCAGCGAAGCAGCCTTAGTCAGCGACAAGGTGATGGATTGCAGCGGTTTTGATTACTGGGTACGTCAAAGAGTAGAGGGTGGTTTTCTGTATCGCATCTCATCATCTAAGAACCCAATGGAGCTGGTGATTCAACTGGCCAACACACTCGATGCCTTACCAGAACCCAACGCGGAGGCGATCAAATCACTCCATTACCACGGCAACAAATCATTCAAGAACTACGGCTCCGCGAAGCTGGGTCAGTCTGGCGTAAAGCAAGCCTTTGTGGTGAACAGTAAGCTTGACCGTCAAAGCATCGATTGGCTGGTGGAGTGCCTAACTCGAGAAGCCGATGAAGAGTTCGAAGCCGAGTTTTTGAGTGCTATGGCAAAGTAGGGGGATACAGAGTGACCTAGTTGCTTGATTATAATGCATAAAACTATCGCTGTGTTATGGCGAGAGAGGGGCATTGTTCGCTTTTAAAAAAATTATGCAACGGGTATAGTCTCTGTAGACAAATTGGTAGCTAGAAGTGGAAGGTGAACGGCTTGCAGTTTTCCTCTGCTAGCTATAAAAATCGAACGTAGGTACGCTTTAAAGCAAATTTCATAGATAGAAGCGGCCAAGTCCAACAGGTATTTATCTATTGTGCTACGACAGCGGATAAATACTTAAGCGTTATGCGTTACTCCAACTTGAGAAGGCGGTACAAGTGGAAATAAGAGTTAAAAAATCAGTTCGGTATCTTGCCTTGGGTATTCTTATATATCCGTTTCTTTACATGCTACTCAATTTTATTATTCCGATTCTAATGACGGTTTTGGGCGAAGGTGGTAGCTCGTTGATTGAAATTCTTGAGTATTTCACCTGGTTTATAATGCCTTTATTTTCGGTGCTCTATTTGTTAGCTTTCCACCATTTTTCTCCAGTGTTAGGTAAATGGCATCAACGCATTGGGTATACTTTGGTTTTAGCCGCTGTGCTAATCGAAATAGTGATGCCTTGGATGGAATCTGGTCTGGTGTTTAAGACAGCATCTTTTCTATGTCGGCTTTTCGAGATCGGTATTTTAGTTAGTTGTATGTTCGTTTTTAGCAGTAAGTTGGGTCAAAATTCTGAACTTGGAAGAAAGGCATAACAAATAAGGATTAAGGTGTTGCGCAGACAACACTAAATTCCGAGTGTTGAACAAGCCCGAAGCCTCTTTATTAAGTAAATTGTACAATTACATTTGAAGGGCACATCGCTTTGGGGTTTTATTAAGGCGAACGAGGCCAAGATAAGATTGTGTCATCATGTGGATCTACGCATCAGTGGCATATTTTCTATTTTAGTCAGTAGTTTAGAGCGAGTTGCCGACTTATGAAGTATGACCTTACCATTTTGGTCTACGGCATGAGGACTAAAGTGGTTTTTAGCTAGGTCGATTCCGCAGAAATAAGAATAATCAGACATGGTGCCTCCGATGCAATTAAGTATCACATAAGTGTGGCAGAACCTCGGGAGGGGCGAATCCATGTCATTCGTTAGAATTTGACAAGCATAAAGGATCGTTTTGAGTTTATCGCACGCAAAGATTAATAAGCTATTAGCTTCTATACCTGGAGCACGAAAAGCTTATCAAGGCATAATTTTTCCTATAGATGAGCATAATTTCCCACCACAAGAATTATTTCCCGAAGAAAAGTTTACGGGCTGTATCTTGGGAGAGAGGTTTGGTGATGAATTCCATCTTAGAAATCTATTTACAGAAAAAGATTTAGAAGGTCTTCTCGAAGGTGAAACATTCTATCTTGAGTTTTGCTCAAAAAAAGAGATATTTCAGCTTCGAGATATTAAAGGCCCTTCTGAATATCTGTTAAGGCTAAGAGCAGAGGCCGTTGCAGACTATCCTCGAGTAATTAGGGTAATGGCTAGTAGACGAGAGCATTATGAAAGGAATGGCAGAGTTTGGTCGTTAAGCAATTATTACCATTTAAAAAATAATTTTCATAAGTCATATATTTCTCTATTAACTAAAGATAATCGAAATAAAGTAAAACATATTCCCTCTGGTCTAGCTTATATTCCAGACGTAAATGCCTTATGCATACGTTCTATAGTCGGAGATGTCGTATTAGTCTCTGAAAGCTTAGAGAAATTTTATTACTTTATGTCAATTGCTTTCTATGGTGAACAGTTTGGTTTAAATTTGATTATCGTCAGAAATGCTTTAACCATTGCTATTCGTATTATGACTGGTGCAGAAACATTTGATTTTGATATTGATCCCCGGGGAGTACTTCCTGCTAAAGCAGAAAAGATGTTAAAAAACCTTGTAAGCTGGCAAATGCAATTTACTTTTGGTCACGAATATAGTCACTATCTGTGTGGGCATTTAAAAGAAGCTGAAACAATCAATTATTCATATCGCGAAAAAAGTGGAAAGAGCCCTACTGAAATTGCAATGTATAATCATAATTTAGAGTGCGAAGCGGATTATTACTCTTTGAAAAATATTATTCATAACAAAAAAGAATTTGGAAATATTGCACATGGAGCATTTTCGACCTTAATATACCTCCACTTTTTAGAGAAGTGTAGTTGTATTTTACCTTTAAAAAAAGTTTCTATTTCAGAAACTCACCCTAATGCACTAGATAGATTAAATAATCTTCATAAAAAGCTTAGTACGAAGTCTCCAATTAATCATAATGTTATCGAAGGAATGCTTAACAAATCGGATAATTTATTAGCATTGATTAAAGAATCAGTTAAAGATCAAAGGAAAGATATCTTTACTTTTCATGGTTCTATTTATCTTTCAGGTTCAGAAAAAAAGCCAGCGAAGGATAGAGTAGATTATTAAAATAAAATTCTAACAAACGACTATGGCGTCAATGATTAGTTTTTGGCTGTATTTTCATCCCACATGGCGCCATCTCTCAGCATAGAGTTAAGGATCACAACCATCTTTCGAACACACGCGATTATTGCTACTTTCTTTGGCTTTCCGGCAGCTAAAAGTCGAGCATAAGTCGCTTTGAATACCGGGTTACATTGCATGGCTGAAATCATTGCCATATATTAACACAGTGCGTACTTGCGCTCGCCCCTATACGCATGAGTGACATATTTGCTATTGTAGTCAGTAGTTTAGAGCGAGTTACCGACTTATGACGTATGACCTTACCATTTTGGTCTACGGCATGAAGACTGAAGTGGTTTTTAGCTAGGTCGATACCACAGAAATAAGAATAATCAGACATGGTGCCTCCGATGCAATTAAGTATCACATAAGGGGGCAGAACCTCGGGAGGGGGGAATCCATGTCATTCATTATGTGTGACGTAGAGTGTAAGGATATATCGATGAATTCATTTCCAAGAATAAGATAACCAGAAGGAAGTTTGGTGTGTGGTCCATATTGTCTTGTCGCATGTTTTCATGCATTGGAGCTGTTACCCTTAGAGTCGCCAATTGAACTCCATAAATTCAATAAGCTGGGTAAAAAGTTTAATGGTGATGTTGTGACTTTAGATCACAATCATAGCTTATTAGATCTCGCTTCAGAACTTTATAGTATCACTGGAATTATCACTACAGGGAAAACCCCTGATTATATTGAACACTCTGGATATAACTCCTTAGGTGCAATGCTCTATGTGATTGAAAAAGTTGGTTTAAATAGTGAGGTTATTATAGAAAACAATCAAATCTTGATTGACCTCAATGAAGAATTTCCTATCGAATTTGAGTTAATTAAAGATCTTAAGGTTCCTATTCGTATTCTTGACGAGCAAGAATCTACGCTTAATGAAACCATTTTAATATCTGTACTATCAGTTAATGGCTCACTACACTACGTTATAAATAATAGTAGTGGTGAATGGCTTGATACTGATATAGAGAATGGAAATACTAATTGGGACTTCATTGAAAAATGGAATTCTACTAGTAACAAACGTGAGGGCGCTGATTGGGTTGGTGTGTCCATCAGAGTTTCGCGATAACAATCTTATTAATCTTTTAACCATTTTCTTGTTTCTTTCGTCGTCACATCTCCTCTGATTCCTAAAATGCCATTCTCTTTATTATCGATGCCTTTCGGCTAGGTTAAAGTCACCATCAAATTATGAATCGATATCGCATGTGTTAATAGGAATCAATCGCATTAACCATTTACCTAGCAAGTATTGACTGGTAAGGTGTTGTTAAAGATAGGTTTATCGTATTTTAAGTCGGTTGGTTTTATGGAGGAATAATGGGAAGTGGCAAAAAGAATATTTGGCTTGAGTCTGATTCGATTGTAACAAGGAAGAGCCCAAAGCCTCTTAAGCTTAATACGTTAGAAAATATCTACGTTAAAGAGCATGACATTAAAAGTAAAATCACAAGGTCGTTCTTTATTGCGGTTGTGTTTAGTTTACCTATTTTCCTTTATCGTCCACTTGCTGGTATTGGTGTGTTTTCCATAATTGGCATCGTTGGATACCTTTTAACCAAAAAATATGAGTTACGTGTCGGTGTTTTCAATAACGATGACGTTGGTGTTGTAGAGTCTGGGTTATATTCGTCAAACGAACGCGAGGAACTAGATGGAATAGTAAGACTCGTGATGGAATATAAAACAGGCAAGTAATAAAAAATAAGGATTAATATGATGCGTTACGCTCGGCGGTTACGCTCGGTGGTTACAGTAAGAGTACCGTGTACTTAGCTAGCTCTGTGGGGCTCACTTTCTTACGGGCGTTAGGATTGATATTGATTATTGACACATATAATAAGTTGGTTGGTCAAAAACATGAAACAAGCTGTAGAAATGAAGAAATTTAACTTACCTATTAAAAAGGTAGGTGCCGGAATTACTCTTGCTTTTGTTCTCTTTAGTTCAGTTTATACTGTTAATGAGGGGCACATTGGTATTGTTAAGCGCTTTAGTGAAGCTAAAACACAGGTAAGCCCAGGCTTACACTTCAAAGTACCGTTTATCGACAGCGTTGAAGAAATTGAAGTTCGAACACGCAAGAATGAAGAGAAAATGGCCTCTAGTACAAAGGAGCAGATGCCAGTTACTGTCGTCGTATCCGTTAACTGGACGGTAGATAAATCTGCAGCGTTAGATCTTTTTAGACAGTATGGCGGTCTTCCGCAATTTGAAGCTCGTATTCTTGACCCTAGATTTAGGTCGGCAACCAAGGATGTTATTCCTAAGTATGATGCAGAGCAGTTAATTCAAGATAGAGCGAGTGCTATTCAGGCGATTGAATCCAATTTAATTGAAGAAATGGCCGCGTTTCCAGTAAGCGTAGATAATATACAGATTGAAAATATAGCCCTACCAAAAAAATACCTTACTTCAATCGAAACGAAGCAGACTGAGAAAAACTTAGCAGCTGCCGAGAAACATAAACTGGCTAGACAAAACTTAGAAGCTCAAAGAGCCGTAAATACGGCAAAAGCCGAAGCTGATGGTATTGAACTTATCGCTATAGCTGAAGCGAAGGCGATTAAATTAAAAGGTTTTGCTGAAGCAGAAGCGATTAATGCAAAGGCCAAAGCTCTTGGGGATAACCCGTTAATTATTAAACTGACCGAAGCTCAAAATTGGGACGGAAAGCTGCCAGCAACAATGTTGGGTGGTGAAAATATGCCGATTTTAGATATGAGAGCTAAGTAGGGTTAAGGAAACTAAAAGTTGTTCCCAACACAGACTTCATGTCGGTGTTGGGTTTGTGCTTTATACCAATCTAAACCAAATCACACTTCAGCGTTGAGGTACAGTTCCTCAACGTTATCTGATTCAAAATCTTGCTGTTTGATCAAGCTAATGGCGAGACTTATTGGCATAGGTTTATAGAAGTAGAAGCCTTGGATGTAGTCGACGCCTAGTTTCGACAAGATCTTCAGTTGTGACTCGTACTCAACGCCTTCAACTATGACTTGCATGCCTAAGGTGCGTGATAGCTGAAGCATGGATTCTAATAGTGGGATACCAAAACTGGATTCGTCGGATATGTTTTTCACGAACACGCGATCAATCTTGAGAATACTGAACGGAAATTGCCTTACAAAGTCTAATCCTGCGTAGCCAGTACCAAAGTCATCTATGGCAATTCTTACACCAAGATCAGATAGCTTTTGTAAGTTGTCCTTAATTTTGACCATATCGGCATCAGAACACTCACCATCTTCTGTCACCTCGAAAACCACTTGCTTGAGAATCTCAGGGTGTCTTTTAAAAATGCTAATCACTTTATTAGTGAAGTTACTGTTGGATACAACGTTTCGGCTGATGTTGACGCTGATGTACTTTGATGCAAACACCTCTTGATTACTTTTCAATGTCGTTAACACTTCATGCAGCACGAAATAGGTCAGTTTCTCAATCAAGCCTAAACTTTCAGCCAATGGAATGAAAATAGCAGGGGAGACGTTACCTTCAATTGGATCGTTCCATCTCAATAGTGACTCACAGCCTACGATCTTATTGGTGCTTTGGTTAACGATAGGTTGCATGTGAACATGTAGGTGTTTGTTTTTCAGAGCACTGGATAGCGAATATTCTAAGCTACGTTGGCTCTGTTTTTTATGCTTGAGGGAAAGGCGAATAATGGTCGTAATTCCGGCCATGAGAAAGCCAAACCATAAGTGACTCAGCATGAAGTTAATATAATACTGATAACCAATGTATGAAGTGACGGTGAATGGGTAGATGTCTGACCGTATCCGTACTGTCGCGTTGTATGAGCCGAGGTCGGTAGGGTGAATGTCTCTTTTGATCACCTCAACTTTAGAGTTAATGCCCTGGCTATTCAAATTAGCTTCTACAAGCTCAAAGATGAAGTGCGGAGGAATCATCAGGCTCACTCCTGAGCCTTCCTTAGTCGAGAATATCAGCATGATTGATCGAACTTGAGTGATGGCCGAGTTTGAATACGATAAGGTCGTTAAATTCGGGGCGTCATTGAGTCGCTGCCTGATGGTGTTGTATAGGCGAAATGAAACTTCACCCTCGGTGGTTGAACAGTAAAATCGGTTCTCTTTGTCGAACACCGCGGCTTCTTTCACCCAATCAGCTTCAAAAACGTTTTGTCGAAGTTGTCTAACAATCGTGTCGCAAGGCTGATCTGGGGTAATTTCAGATAAAAAACGGTCGAACCTTGATTGAATCCCTTCTAACCTCGTTTCTACTAACCTTGATGTGTCTTCGGTTAACGTTTGGTAATGAGAAGGTGTCAAAGGAATGAGCAATGCCATGAAAAAAAAGAAAGAAATGGCAAAGAAGAACGAAGTTTTGGCAAAATGGTGGTACTTGATATCCATATTAAGAGAAGCGTGACCGATTGGTGTGTGCATGCAACTTAATTTATAAATTTAGCGATAATAACGCAAGCTTATGCATAAATAGTGTGAACAAAAGTCTGAGTTATTGATATAAATAGCGTAACGCATGGTCGCACTATAGAAATCAGTATGTTAGATATGCTTCCAAGGTTAAGAGTGTCGTTTTTTTGTTCAGTACTTTTGCGTTTTTTGATGAAGCGGATTGTTGCCGGTTTTTTATCATCAAATTGAAAACTGTAATTTTTGAAATAATGCGAGTGAGTGGATTTGAGCGTAATGATAAAAAATATGATTTGGATGTTGGTGCGTGTTTTGATCGCCTACTTGTTGATTGCTCCTACTTACGCGATCTTTATCTTGTCTAATTCCGCAACACCTCGTCTTTTTGAGACCAAACCAGAAGTGTTAGCTTGGCTTTCGTGCTTTCTTCTTGTGATTGGTTATGTATTGATTAGGTTTTCTAGAACGAGGTATGTGGGCAAATTATTATCGCTTAGCGTATTGGGGGCGGTAGTGTTAGTCATGTATCTCGATGAGCGTTATCGGATTTTTGGAGTCAGCGTTAACGGATGGAGCTTGTTTTTAGCCGTTCTATATTTGATTATGCTTTTGTATTTCATTTTTCCAATTAAGCAACTTAAGCCGCTACTGAGTTTAGTGCCTGTCGCAGGCGTGTCGTGGTTTTTAGTTTGGGCCTTAGTGGGCCCAATAAGCTTAACGTATGAGTTGATTAGCAGTAAAACAACAATTTCAATTGTGAACTATCAAAAGGTAGTCGACTTGCTACCTGAGTTGTACCTAGATGGTTTCCAGTCAGGTTTGTTTTCCATGCTTCTTGTTCTGTGGTTGTATGCTCTTGTGGTTTTTGGACATAATCCTAAACGCAGTTATCAACAATTGGCGTTTTATGTCGTTAAGATTCGTAATGCTTGGCATTAATAGGGCGCATATATGTGCTTTTGAATTAGGGGATAAATAATGAAAAAGGCTTTAACGGTCGTGTTATTAACGTGTTTACCTTTGCTTGCATCAGCATCCGATGATGTTGTCGATTGCGAGAATGCAATGAATACCATAGAGATCAATCACTGTGCGTCGATTGAGTTGGATACTGCACAAGTGGAGCTTGATCAATACCTTGAAGCGAGCTTTGAACACAATGCTTATGATGCGGAGTTGGTTAGCTCAATCAAGATGGCTCAAGACAGTTGGCAAGCTTACATGACGGCACATTGTGACTCGGTGTATACCCAATGGCGTGATGGTTCAATTCGAGGTCTTATGGCGCTTTCTTGCAAAACTAAGCTGACTAAACAAAGAACGCATGAGGTGTGGGAAAACTTCTTAACCTACATGGACAGCACACCACCAGTTTTGCCAGAGCCCAAGCTGATGAAGTATATGAACTGAGTGCTTATGAGAGTGTGCGCTTGCTTCAACCATTGGCGCTCGAGTCAGCAAGCGATGGGGGATTATCTTACCCTGTCGTTCTTAGTCTCAAGTTTGAAGTGTTACCGAGTAAGGATTCGATTTTGAATAGTGTCAGCGTCACTCTTGTCCAGCTTGAAGTTGAATACAAAAATAAACAAATGAACATCTCGCGAGTCTCTGAGCTTTTGGAAGCTGAGACGGCAGTGGGTGATATCACGTTGCTGCCTGAACTGTTCTCTACTGGATGTATCTTTAACGATGCCGCAGAAATTCATGAACTGTGTGAAGACTTCAATAACAGCCCGACCATTGATTCATTAACTGCGCTTGCCACGAAACATCAGACGTTAATCGTTGCGGGTGTCGCTGAGGAAGATAATGGTCAGTATTACAATAGCGTTGTGGTGGTTGATGGTTCAGGTTTGCGTCATAAATACAGAAAAGTCAGTCAAACGAAATTCGACAAAGAGTACTTTTCTAGAGGAAATGAACTTCTTACTTTTGAATACAAAGGCTTGAAGTTCGGTGTCGCGATTTGCTTTGATATATGGTTCCCGGAGATCATGAGACCGTATCAGTCGGTAGACGTTATTCTCCATCCTGCGAATTTTGGTGGTCATCATAGCTTTGCCATTGCACAAGCAAGAGCGTTAGAAGAAGGGTGTCATATCGTGACCTGTAATCGCGTCGGGCAAGATGTGGTTGATGCCTTTACCGCGACATATTGTGGCGGCAGTAGAACCTATTCACCGAAGGGAGACTTAATGCTTCAACTCAGTGAGCATCAGTCTGTTGAAACGATTAATATTCAAGACTTGTCTATTGCGCCTCAATACAATGGTGTTGATGTGTTAGATGAAATACAACAGATAGCGTCTGCGTTGAATCGTTAACAAGACAAGTAAACGCAATAGAATCGAAAAGGGCAAGGTTAGATAACCTTGCCCTTTGTGATTTAGTCTGTGGAGGGCTGAGCCCTAAATCGCTTTGACGCTGCTTCGTTCAACTAACGTTGGCTCTAACTCAACAACTTGCGGATACGCATCTGGTGTTTTGAGTCGGTTCAAGAGAGTATCTACCGCCGCTTTACCTAAACGGTGTTTTGGCTGGTGGATAGTGCTCAATGCTGGGGTCATGTATTTTGACAAGTGGATGTCATCGTAGCCAATGATCGAAAGATCGTTTGGAATCGACGTGCCATCTTGTGCGGCAGCGTGAATCATACCCATTGCCATCATGTCATTACTCACGAAGATTGCTGACGGCATTACGCCTCGGGTTTTTAGTGTTTGGTAAGAGTCAAAACCGCCGTCGCATTCGAAGTTGGATTCAACAATCCACTTAGGGTTGATCTCTAGCTTTGCTTCTTCCATCGCTTGCTTGAAGCCTTGATAACGAGAAGAGGCTTGATTGCGGTGAAGTGGGCCGGTGATACAACCAATCTGAGAGTGGCCGTTGTCTATCAAATGCTTGGTCGCCATGTAGCCACCTTGGTGCGAGTTGTCTTGGATCTTATCACTCGCGAACAGCATTGGGCCCCAGTCCATGACCACAACAGGTAGTTCTGGGTAGCGTTCAAATACGTCAATATGCTGCCCTTCAAGGGTTGAACACATCAACATCAAGCCATCGACTCTCTTTTGCAACAAGGTATCGATAGATGACTTCATACGGTCGCTGTCGCCTTCGGTGTTACACAAGATAAGGTTGTAGCCTTTCTCATAACAACGACGTTCAACACCTTTTACTACTTCGCCAAAGAATGGGTTTGTAGAGGTAGTAACCAGCATACCCAAGGTTTTGGTTTGCTTCATTTTCAAGCTGCGAGCCAATGCAGACGGCGCGTAGTTGAGTTCTTTAGCCGCACTGTTAACACGCTCAGCAATCTCTTCACTGACAAAACGTGACTTGTTGATCACATGGCTGACGGTTGAAGTAGAAACCTTTGCTAGCCGAGCGACGTCTTTCATTGTTGCCATAAAAAATCCTTGTGGGAGTAACTTGCCACGTTGCGCGATATTCTGCCTGAATACAGGGGCTTATGCTTGTTATTTGTTGTTACCGAATTTGAAGGCTAACATCCGTTAACTAAGGTTTAGATCAGGAGTTAAGCCTTCAAATGGGTATCAAGCTAGGCAGATAGTTGCTCTGATAAAAACGCATCGGTTTCAGAACGGCTCGGAATCGACGTTTGAGCACCAAAGCGAGTTACGGAAATAGCAGCAGCGGCATGAGCAAACTTAATCGCGCGCTCAAGTGGCATATCTTCAAGCAAGCCTGTCACCAATGCGCCGTTGAAGGTATCACCAGCAGCGGTTGTATCCGTTGCTTCAACGCGGAACCCAGCAATAAGCTCGCCCTTGTCGTTTTTACTTACCCAAACGCCTTTCGCGCCAAGTGTGATCATCACAGTCTCGATGCCTTTCGCGTGCAAAGCCAAAGCTGCCTGATGAGCGGATGCACTATCCGTCACGGTAATGCCCGTCAGCACTTCAGCTTCAGTTTCGTTGGGTGTGATCACATCAACACAAGCAAGTAATGAATCCGATAATGGACGAGCAGGAGCCGGGTTTAGAATAACTTGAGTGCCATTCTCTTTTGCTACTTTTGCTGCGTATTCAATGCCTTTAATTGGCGTTTCAAGTTGAGTTAGAAGGTATTTAGCGCCACGAATCTTCTCTAGATGCGGTTCAATTTGGTCGCAAGTCAGCTTGTTGTTGGCTTCAGCAGAAAGACAAATGCTGTTTTCACCTGTTGCTGATACTTGGATCATCGCGATGCCTGTCGGCGTGTTGTCTGCAACGATAACACCATCGATGTTGATGCCATCTTTAGCAAAACCTTTACGAATATTGATGCCGAATGGGTCGTCACCGACACAGGCGATAAAGCCGATATCTGCGTTTAATCGCGCTGCAGCTACCGCTTGGTTTGCGCCTTTGCCGCCAGGGATGACCTGATAGTTACCGCCAATCAAGGTTTCACCCGGACGAGGGAAAGAAGGAACTTGCAGTACGTGGTCAGCGTTAACGCTACCTAAAACAATCAGTTGAGTCATGATACGAGCCTTATGATATATCGTATTTGAAAATGCATGGGTCTTTCTCATTACGTAAATTGCTCGCCTTGTTAGACGGCTTATGAGAAACAGCGATGCACTGTCGGTTTTTTTGTTTTTTCTTGAGTCTGTGAACCAATGAGCTAGTGAGTTAAGAAAGCAGGGGATAGGGGACCCCTGCTTAATTAGGTCAAGAGTTAAGCTAAGTTAGTTGGTAATAGATAAGTTACTTAGCGATGATTTTTAGAGCTACTGGTACGTATTCGTCTACTGTCTCGCCTTTCAGTACTTTGTCTGCTATTTCAATACCTAAAGAACCGATTAGGTCAGGCTGTTGTGCAACCGTTGCGCCTAGTAGGCCGCGGTTAACAGCAGCGATACCGTCTTCAGTGCCATCAAAGCCAACGATCATCACTTCTTTACCTGAAGCCTGAACGGCGCGAAGAGCACCTAGTGCCATTTCATCGTTTTGAGCGAATACCGCTTGTACATCTGGGTTAGCAGCAAGCAAGTTTTCCATTACGTTCAGACCTTTAGTACGGTCGAAATCAGCAGGTTGGCTTGCAAGAAGCTCAAGGTCGCTGCCGTTTACTGCGTTCATGAAGCCTTCGCCACGTTCACGAGCAGCCGATGTACCCGCGATACCTTCAAGTTGAATTACTTTCGCTTTCTCGCCCACTTTTTCCATGATGTAGTGACCCGCCATTTCACCACCAATTACGTTATCAGAAGCAATGTGGCTCACTACGTCACCACGGCTTGCACCACGGTCTAGTGTCAGTACTGGAATGTTTGAACGGTTAGCAATGCGAATTGCGTTAGACACTGCATCTGAATCTGTAGGGTTAATCAGGATTGCCTTAACACCACGAATGGTTAGATCTTCAATGTTCGAAAGCTCTTTGCTTGGATCGTTTTGAGAATCAAGAACGATAAGCTTGTAGCCTAGCTCTTCTGCTTTCGCTTCTGCGCCATCTTTCATGGTTACAAAGAATGGGTTATTCAGTGTAGACAGAACGATTGCCATTGTATCTTGCGCCTGTGCAGACACAGATACTGTTGTAGAAAGAAGGGCAGCAGAAATAAGAGTCGCTAATTTTTTCATGGTGTAAGTCCTTTATGTAGGGTGAGCTAGGTTGGATAACCCTAGCTCGTTGTTACATTATTTATAGATTTAATGTTTATAGGTTTGTTACTGATAGATATTTCAATTAAAGGTGCTTTTCTATGGGTTTTCTATAGATAAAGCAGGGTGTTGCATTGACTCAAACTAGAGTCTTATTTGTTTTTGTTGTCGACCAATACTGCCAGAAGAATAACCACTGCTTTTGCAATCATCTGGTAGTAAGAAGATACGTCTAATAGGTTTAGGGCGTTGTTTAGGAAGCCGATAATCAGTGCACCTATCAATGTACCCATAATGCGACCACGACCGCCCGCTAAGCTTGTGCCGCCAAGAACCACGGCTGCGATGGCGTCTAATTCATAACCCATACCTGCGGTAGGTTGAGCAGATGACAAACGCGATGCCACGATGATGCCAGCCACTGCAGCTAGCAGGCCACAGATTGCGTAAACGCCGATTTTCACTTTGTCTACGTCGATGCCTGATAGGCGAGTTGCTGATTCGTTGCCACCCAGTGCGTAAACGTAACGACCAAAGCGTGTGTGGTTTAATAGGTACCATACTGCTGCGAACACCACGACCATGATCCATACTGGAACTGGGATGCCCATTGCGTAGCCTGTACCGAACCAAGCGAATGCGTCTGCTGTGTCTGTGAAGCCTGTTGAGATAGGGCGACCGTCGGTGTAAACCATGGTTACGCCGCGAAGTAGTGTCATGGTTACAAGCGTTGCGATGAAGGCTTGGACTTTACCCTTAGCGATAATCACACCACTAATAGCACCTAATGCTGCACCAGCTACTAGAGCGGTTGGCACTGCGATCATCACAGGGATTTCCATGCCAATCATGCTGGCTGCGAATGCACCACAAAGCGCAAGTACAGAGCCGACACTCAAGTCGATACCCGCGGTTAAAATAACCAGTGTCATACCGACTGCGATAATCGCGTTAACTGAGGTTTGACGCAGGATATTCAGAATGTTGTCGACAGTAAAAAAGTTTGGGTTTAGGAAAGAAACGACAACAATCAGGAAGATCAAAGCAATCAATGACTTTTGATCAATCAGCCACTCTTTGCTGATTAATGGTTTTTTCTTTGGCGCTTCAGTTTCAGTTGTTTTGCTCATGGTTTTAGTACTCATGCTGCGTCCTCGTTGATCTTTTTACCGACCGCACACGCCAGTAATAATTCTTGGTTTGCTTCTTTAGCATCAAATTCACCGCTTACACGGCCTTCATGCATCACCATGATGCGGTCACTCATTCCTAACACTTCTGGCATTTCAGATGAGACCAAAATAATGCTCATGCCGTCGGCTTTAAATTTATTAATGAGTTGGTAAATCTCTTTCTTAGCACCGACATCGACACCACGCGTTGGCTCATCGAGAATCAATACTTTTGGTTTTGTCATCAAGCCTTTAGCGATAGCCACTTTCTGTTGGTTACCACCAGAAAGGTTGCCAATGATTTGCTCGCGAGTCGGGGTTTTGATGTTGAAGAGCTTGATGAAGTCATCCACGGCGATCACTTCGTCTTTATGTTGGATTTGACCGCTCTTTGTCAGTAGGTCAAGTGAACATAAAGACATATTCTCTTTCACTGAAAGCCCTAGAACTAAGCCGTCGCCTTTACGGTCTTCAGAGATGTAAGCAATGCCATTCGCCAAGCCATCTTTCGGGCTTACCGGGTTGATGGTTTTGTTTTCTAGGTTGATGACGCCGCGTTCACTTGGAAGGGCACCGTAAATCACTTTCATCAGTTCGGTACGACCTGCACCCATTAGGCCAGATACACCAAGAATCTCGCCGCGCTTTAGAGTAAAGCTCACGTCATGAACACCAGAACCTGTCAGGCCAATCACTTCAAGGCAGGTTTCACCGTGGCTCTGTCCGATACGTGGATATTGCTCGTCCAGTTTACGGCCAACCATCATCTCGATTAGGCCATCTTCGTCGGTGTCTTTTACTTCACATTGTCCAATGAACTTACCGTCACGAAGCACGGTGATGTCATCACAAATCTCAAAGATCTCTTTCAAACGGTGAGAGATGTAAACAATGCCACAGCCTTCATCACGTAGTTCGTTAATTACTTTAAATAGAGACTCAGTTTCGGTATCGGTTAGTGCATCCGTTGGCTCATCCATGATGATGACCTTAGATTCAAACGATAGGGCTTTCGCTATCTCTACCATTTGCTGCTCACCAAGGCTTAGCTGACCTAAAGGAGTTTTTGAACTGTGTTTTACGTTAAGGCGTTTAAGTAGCTTGTCCGCTTCTTGGTACATTTCGTTCCACAAGATACGTCCCATGGTGCCTGTGATTTCACGACCTAAGAAGATGTTCTCGGCGATGGTTAGCTCAGGAATTAGGTTCAACTCTTGGTGAATGATGCTAATGCCGGCTTGTTGTGAATCACGTGGTCCTTTAAATGCTGCGGGTTTACCTTGGTATGCGATAGTGCCGCCGTCCAAGTGGTAAATGCCGGTAAGCACTTTCATCAACGTTGATTTACCTGCACCGTTTTCCCCCATTAACGCCATTACGCGCCCTGGGTAAACGTTGAGGCTCGCCTTATCTAGTGCTTTAACACCTGGGAAGGCTTTCTCAATTGAGCTAAGTTCTAAAATGGCTTGAGTCATGTCGGTTCCTTTACTCGGGGCCAGTTGTATTTGATTGTTCTGCATAAATATTGTTTTGGTTCAGTGATGACACTGAGCTGTCGTTGCGCTTAGGTTCAAACGCTGAGCTTGAGCTAAAAGGTTACGCCAGCTTGGAAAATAACATTTGCGTATGGCGTGCATTCGCCAGTACGAATAACCGCGCGGCTGTCATGCGTTCGCTCTTTGAATTCTTCATGAGTGATGTAAGTAATCGAAAGCGATTTGCCGCAACGCGCTTCTTCTGTCTTAACTAAATCAATCAGTGCAGCGTGATGGTCTGGGCTTACTTTCGCAAACTCTTCTGCAATCACAACGCCTTCAATCTGAGATTCATCCAGCATGGTTTTTACTGTTTGCTGAAAGCTCGGAACACCATGAGTTAAGGCAAGATCAATACGAGTTACGTGATCTGGAATCGGCAAGCCCGCGTCACAAATCGTGATTTCATCTGTGTGGCCAAGAGTCGCCACTAAGTAAGAGAGTTCAGAATTAATTAGAGTACTTTTTTTCATATCACGACCTATCGAAAAATAACGTTTAATGGGTTGAGAACAACTCAAGAAAAACCATCGAAACGTTTCGATGGTGATAATAGTGTCTGATTTATCATTTGCACTCTTCACTTTCCTAGAGTGTGATAACGATCATCGAAACGTTTCGATGGGGCGTTTTTTAGTGATCTTAATCAACGCCATTGATTGCATAAATACGTTCACAATGGAGATATAAAGAGTGCGCTACGGCGTGTTGCTCATACAGTTTTGACACAATGTAGTGTCGCTTAAATTTAATTAAGTGGGGTCAACCGACAAAATGTAGCCAAACTTGGTGATTGTGGTTATCTGAATGTCTGGTGTTCTTAAGCGCGTAAAAACATTACGCAGATTATAGATGACGTTAGCAAGTATGTGAGGAGAGGTGAGTTCCCCTTCCCAGCACATATCAATAATATCTTCCCTAGAAACGGGATCCCCTAAATTTTCTGCCAGTAAACAGAGCACCGAAAGTAGGTGAGGGCGTAAAGTGATTTTATTCCCCTGTTCATTAGTAATCGTTCGAGAGTCAGTATCAATGATTAAGCCGTTGAGCTCTATTGTGTGGTTCATCGTGTTTCTATTCGTCTTATTCTGAATGGTTGAGATTGAGTTAAGTCGCAAGCTACTAAAGCGTGTGGATTATGCAAAATCACGCCACTCTTGAAAGTAAGCTTGCGTAAGTGCGAGGTGGAAAAACCTAAAAACCGGATGATTTGGAAGGGAATAGATTGTTCAAACAAACGTTAGGTGTTTTTTTATTTCTTTTTTATTCAGGCTCTTATGGTGTTTTAACTAATTCTGTTGTCTGGGGTTATAAAGTGATTACATTTTTATTTATTTTTTTGTTTTCTGTGAGCCTATCATGTTCGCGAATTCGACGGGGTGTCGGGTAACTCTAACAAGATTGTGCAGCACAGGAAGGCGTAACAATCTTGATTTGCATTAAGTAAGGTCAAGTAGTAATGGGCAATAAATTAATTCTAAGCATCGCAATGATGTCAGCATTTGCAGCAAACAATGTAATGGCAGCGGACAGTGGTTTGTATCTAGGTGGTGCCATTGGTACTTCTGGCGTCGATGATGGTGGACTATTTTCATCAATTAAAGAGCCAGTGACGTTTGAAGCAGAAGACAATGCTTACCGTATCATTGCTGGCTATAAGTTTAACCGTATTGTATCACTTGAGCTTCAGTACACGGATTATGGTGATGTGGTTGCTAAATATCCTTTAAGAAGCAACGCTGGCTTTACATGGACTCCTCAAGTCTTTTCGATTGCTGCAAACCTTGGTTATACGTTTGATAATGGCGTTCGCCCATTTGGTACAATTGGCTTATCTTCAATCGATCTCGATATGAAGTATGCAGACGGTTCACGTCCTTCAAGTTCTGATTTAGATGATTCTGGTGCAGGTGTACGAGTTGGTTTTGGCGTTGAGTACACGCCACTTTGTGAATTAAGTCTGAGACTTGGTTATGAAGCCGATGCATTTACAGTAGAAGTTGACGAAGGCAGCTCTTGGAAACAAAGAAAGGTAGAGAAAGATATTGTATTGGCTTCTTTCTACCTTGGCGCAACCTATAACTTTTAAGTTCCGTAATTGGATAAACGGTAAATCGGTTTCTAAATGGGGCGTCGGTTGGCTCAACCCGTTTGGCTAAAGTGGAAGGCCGCAGTTTTTGACTGCGGTTTTTTTCATGTTCAACTCAGGTAACTCTCGATTGAAGATGTAATCGAATAGCTAGGCTTCACGGATATGAGCGGTGACAGCAACGATGGCATGGTCAGTACTGAATTGGTCGTGTTCAAAGCTGGGATTGATGAGGTGATGGTCGAGCACTGTGTAGCAAGAGATTTCCATCATGCTTGATGAGTTCTGACAGTCAAATTCGTTCGACATTAAAATGTAATCCAGAACAGAACCAGAGGCACCGTAATAGTGGGTTGGTTTGCGTTGTTCAAGTAAGTCTTGTTCATGCAATTGATGATAAATATCCCAGCTGTCTTTTAACCGGAAGTGGGAAAGCCAATGCTTGCTGTTTTCGTCTCTGTTTATTGAATAACTTAATAGCCCTTTAAACTCGTCGTTGAATAGAGGCTTATTAAAGTCACCCATTAACACAACAGGCTGATCGGTTTGGTAACGATGATTGGTGATGTATTGATGCAGCATCTGAGCTTCAAGGCCGCGCTGCACGCTAGATAACCAAGAGCCAAGTTGCTCTTGGTGGAAGCGAGTGAGCGTGTCACTTTGTGATTTTTCACCTTGCTGAGCGTTATCCACATCGATAGATTCTGCTTTGGGTTCTGTCGGACGTTGTGATTTGAAGTGCACCACATAACAGTCGGTTGAACCTAAATGGGGTAACGTAATCGTGGCATGAACAGGCGTTCTGTTGAATGAGAAATTGTCTCCAAGGTTGAACGCTGTCAGTAACTTCGAATCTGGCGTAACAGGCTGTACATTTTCAATTGGGTAGCGGGATGCGATACCAACGACAGGGGAGGTGTATAGGTAATCATCTTCAACGTCTGCGCTATCGACCACTGCAAAGTATGGATAACCTAGCTCATTCATCAAATGCTCTAAAGACTGCGGGCTAAATATCTCTTGAAAGCCAATCACATCACAATCTAATGAACGAATCGTTTCAGCCATCCAGTGCTGTTTCTTCTGCCATTCATCGAAGCTGTAGATGTTCTCAAAATCATAATACGCATTCGGCGGTTCGAGATAGTTCAGCAGGTTGAACGTTGCAAATGTTATGTGGTTTGGTTTGTTCAAAGTGTCATTCCATTTAGACCTAAGCAGCAAGGATACTCCAGTAAAGTATAGTTTGTTGATTATTTAGAACCTAAATTTCACTTTCAAAGCGAATCAAAGGGAATCTAAACCGTGGAGGCTTATGTCATTCTCGCTAGAGCAATCTCCTTCCCCCGTTCTTTCCAGCGCCACCAAGCTAATTAAAGGAATCAAAGCAATCAGCGCCAACTGCATCCAATAACTTCGAGCGGTGACGAGTTAATTGTAAATAAACCGTCAGAGATGAAGTGCTGATGGTTTTATTAGTTATTACATGATGTTAGATTTGAACCTATACTTGTTTTAACGGCATGCATTCAAAGCCGATTAATCAACTTGAATATAGAATTCATAACATTTGAAGGGAGAGTCAAATGGGAACAGATTTCCGAAGCAAAGCCTTGCAGCGCACTCAGTTTTTCAGGTCTAATTTGAAGTCATGTGCAGTCATGCTGCCGCTTATTGCTCTATATCCCTCCGTCACACACGCTTCTGATACCGAATCAACTCCTACTGTCACCGTTATTGAAACCACACAATTGGTTGGTTTTGGTGAAGCAAAATATCCAGCCGATTTCACTCACTTCGATTACGTTAACCCTGATGCGCCAAAAGTAGGCAAAGTGACTTATGGCAGCATAGGTACCTACGATAGCTTTAATCGATTCGGTTCCCGCGGCGTTGCTGCCAGCTATACGGGGGAGATTTACGATACCTTGATGTTTTCTCCGAGCGACGAGATCGATGCGTATTATCCATTGATCGCCTCAAAGGTTCGCTACGCCAGTGATTTCACTTGGATGGAAATCAACATCAACCCAAATGCTAAATTCCAAGATGGTAAACCAATCACGGCTCACGATGTTGCCTTCACCTTTGACAAGTTTTCGAAAGAAGGTGTGCCTCAGTATCGCGTGTATTACAAAGAGATTGAATCAGTAACGGCTGTCTCTGATTTGGTTGTTCGAATTGAGATGAACAAGCCAAACCGCGAGAAGCTGTTTAGCTTTGCGCAAAGCACTCGTGTGTTGCCGAAGCATTTCTGGAAAGACAGAAAGCTGTCTGAACCTCTAAGTGAGCCACCAGTAGGCAGTGGTCCCTATAAGATCATTAGCTATAAATCTGGGCAAAGTGTGACCTACGGCCTAGATGAAAACTACTGGGCGGCAGACCTACCAGTCAACGTTGGCCGTAATAACTTCAAGCAAGTGCAATACGATTACTACCGTGACGACACGGTAATGTTGGAAGCTTTTAAAGCAGGGGAGTTCGATCTTCGAACCGAGAACTCGGCTAAGTTCTGGGCCAACTCTTACACAGGCGCGAACTTCGATAAAGGCTACATCATTAAAGAAGAGATCAACCATGAGAAGCCTGAAACGACTCAAGGTTTTGTCTTCAATATTCAATCTCCTGTGTTCTCAGATCCTAAAGTTCGAGAAGCGTTAACCTATGCGATGGACTTTGAGTGGATGAACAAGAACATGTTCTATGGTCAGTACAAACGTACTCGTAGTTATTTCCAGAACACCGACTATGAAGCGAAAGGCTTACCAAGCGCAGCTGAAGTTGAATTGCTGTCTCAGTACAAAGATCAGATTCCAGCGCGAGTGTTTACCAAAGAATTCCAACCTTCAGTCACCGATGGCAGCGGCCGTATTCGTAGCCAAATGCGTACCGCTTTCAAACTGCTGAAAGAAGCGGGTTGGGTATTGAAAGACAAAGTGATGACCAACGAAAAGACCGGCAAGCCGATGTCATTTGAGTTGCTGATTTACAGCCCAACCACGGAACGTATCGCAACGCCGGTTCAAAAGAACCTTAAGCGCATGGGTATTGAGATGAAGATCCGTACCATCGATACGACTCAGTACATCAAGCGCTTGCGTGATCGTGATTTCGACATGGTGTCGTCGTCATTTTCCGCAAACCCTTACCCTAGCCCGAACTTAATGATCGTTTGGAACTCTAACTACATTGATTCTACTTACAATACTGCAGGTGTTATCGATCCAGTGGTTGACGCGTTAACAGAAGAAATTGCGCGTAACCAACAACATCCTGAAAAGCTTCTTACTCTCGGTCGTTCACTGGACCGAGTATTGCAGTGGAATTTCTACAACATCCCGCAATGGCACGTTGGTGAATATCGCGTAGCAATGTGGGACAAGTTTGAGCGTCCAGATGTATTGCCTAAATACGATTTAGGTATCGATACATGGTGGATTTCAGAAGAGAAGGCGGCATTGCTTCCTGAAAAACGTCGCTAGGAGTTAGTTAGCATGGCCGCGTATATATTTCGACGTTTATTGTTGGTGATCCCCACGCTGTGGGCGATCATCACCATCAACTTTTTCATCATCCAGATAGCGCCCGGAGGCCCGGTAGAGCAAGCCGTTGCTCAATTAGAAGGGCATAACTCTGGCATCATGGAGCGCTTTTCTGGTGGTGGGCAAGAAGTTGATTTAAGCGAAAGTGACCAAGCGTCTGCGAGTGGTTATAAAGGCTCTCGCGGGCTTGATCCTGAAGCGGTTGAAGAGATAAAAAAGCAGTTTGGTTTTGATAAGCCGATTCATGTTCGCTACTTCGACATGTTGAAAAACTACGCGACCTTTAACTTCGGTGAAAGCCTGTTTAAAGGCGGTAACGTGATTGATCTCATCATCGAGCGACTGCCTGTTTCCATTTCCTTGGGATTGTGGAGTACGTTAATCATCTACGTGATCTCGATACCCTTGGGCATCATGAAGGCGATACATCACGGCTCTCGTTTTGATATTTGGTCGAGTGCGGTGGTGATTGTCGGTTATGCCGTTCCAGGCTTCTTGTTTGCGATCATTCTGATTATTTTGTTTGCAAGCGGTAACTATTTCAGTTGGTTCCCATTGCGTGGTCTGGTGTCGAGTAACTTTGATCAGCTCAATTGGTATCAGCAAATAGGCGACTATTTTTGGCACTTAGCTTTGCCTATTTTTGCTATGGTCATCGGCGGCTTTGCCACACTCAGCATGCTGACCAAAAACTCCTTCCTTGATGAGATCAATAAGCAATATGTGGTGACCGCGAGAGCGAAAGGCTTGGACGAGAGCAGTATTCTCTACAAGCACGTTTTCCGTAACGCGATGCTGATCATTATTGCCGGTTTCCCGAGCGCATTTATTAGTATTTTCTTCACGGGTTCTATGTTGATTGAAGTGATGTTTTCACTCGAAGGCATTGGTTTGCTTGGCTTTGAATCAACCATTCAACGTGACTATCCCGTGGTGTTCAGCTCTCTCTATATCATGACCTTGCTTGGCTTGGTGCTGAGCATTATCTCCGACCTGACGTATACCTGGGTTGATCCTCGAATTGATTTTGAAGCGCGTTAATGGCGAATGAATAAAAAGGTATTGATAATAAATGTTTAACAACCCTTTAGCTGAAGCTCGTTGGTTACGTTTTAAAGCAAACAAGCGTGGTTTTATCTCCCTTTGGATATTTACCATTTTGTTTGGATTGAGCCTGTTCGCTGAGATCATCGCCAACGATAAGCCACTCTTGGTTTCTTATGATAATCAGTGGTTTGTACCTGTTATCAATGAATACGCCGAGACCGAATTTGGTGGTGAGTTTGAAACCGAAGCCGACTACAAAGACCCGTATGTTATCGAACTCATTGAAGACCGCGGCTACATCGTGTGGCCAATCATTCCGTTTAGCTACGACACGATAAACTTCGATATTTCGGGCGCGGTGCCGTCGGAGCCTGACTCGGTGAACTGGTTAGGAACCGATGATAAAGGGCGAGATGTATTAGCTCGCATCATTTATGGGTTCCGTATTTCTGTCTTATTTGGCTTTATTCTGACGATTGTATCGAGCGTGATTGGTGTGGTTGTTGGGGCGACCCAAGGTTACTACGGTGGCTGGGTGGATCTGTTTGGTCAGCGCTTCATTGAAGTTTGGTCAGGGATGCCGACCCTGTTCTTACTGATCATTCTGTCGAGTTTTATCGAGCCGAACTTCTGGTGGTTACTCGGAATTATGGTGCTGTTCAGTTGGATGAGTTTGGTAGGCATCGTTCGAGCCGAATTCTTACGCTGTCGTAATTTTGATTACGTTCGTGCCGCCCAAGCGATGGGTGTTGATGACAAACGCATTATGCTTCGTCACATGTTACCCAATGCGATGGTGGCTTCATTAACCATGATGCCGTTTATTTTGTCTGGCTCGGTCACTACGTTAACCTCATTAGATTTCTTAGGCTTTGGTCTTCCTGCGGGTTCGCCTTCATTGGGTGAACTATTGGCGCAAGGTAAAGCTAACTTACAAGCGCCTTGGCTTGGCATTTCTGCTTTCGTCGTGCTTTCACTGATGCTTACGTTACTGGTCTTCGTTGGTGAAGCGGTGCGTGATGCCTTCGACCCACATCAACAGAAGTAAGGATAGGTTATGACTTCAAATACAGCTCCTACTTCAGGGTCAACAGCAGAGGCTGCTAATGCATCTCCAGTTCTGACCATCGACAAATTGTCGGTAGGATTTGGACGTAAAGATTCGATAGAACAAGTGACTCACGATGTCTCGTTGGAGATATACAAAGGTGAGACACTGGCGCTGGTAGGAGAGAGTGGTTCAGGCAAATCGGTTACCGCTAATTCAGTGTTAAAACTGCTGCCTAAAGGCTCCTCACATTACTTGAACGGTAAGATTAACTTCTCTGGCACCGACATTCTGAGTTGTTCTGAAAGACAACTGCGCGGGATTCGTGGTGGTCGCATCGGTATGATCTTCCAAGAACCCATGGTGTCGCTTAATCCGCTTCATCGAGTTGGGAAACAGCTTGTTGAAACGCTCGCGATTCACCGTGGTATGCGAACCAATAAAGCGCAAGCCTTGGCGATAGAGTGGCTATCCAAGGTGGGCATCCGTTATCCAGAACAAAAGATTTCAGCCTATCCGCACGAGTTATCTGGTGGAGAGCGCCAACGTGTGATGATCGCAATGGCGCTGATCAACGAACCTGAGCTACTTATCGCTGATGAGCCGACAACCGCATTGGATGTATCGGTACAAGCGCAGATTTTGGATTTGTTGAAAGACCTGCAACAAGAATTGGGTATGGCGATGCTTTTCATTACTCATGACTTAAGTATCGTTCGTAAGATTGCCGACAGAGTAGCGGTAATGAAAGATGGTCGCTTGGTTGAAAGTAACGACTGTCATACCCTGTTTAATGCGCCTGCTCACCCTTATACGCAAAAGCTTATCAACTCTGACCCGAAAGGCTTGCCCGTTCCTGTGTCACCCGAAAGCAAACCGCTACTCGATGTAAATCAACTTCGTGTTTGGTTCCCGATCACGGGCGGTTTATTCAAGCGAACCATTTCTCATGTCAAAGCCGTAACCGACATGGAGTTCACTTTGAAGAAAGGGCACTCAATCGGTTTAGTTGGCGAAAGTGGTTCTGGTAAATCGACGACTGGTATGGCGATACTTAAGCTGGTGGATAGTGAAGGGTCAATTACCTACGCTGACGAACAAATTCAAGGCTTAAACCGTCAACAGATGCTACCGTTTCGAAGCCGTATGCAAGTGGTCTTTCAAGACCCGTTTTCTGCGCTAAATCCGAGAATGTCGGTCGCGCAAGTGATTGGCGAAGGCTTGTTAGTACATCAACAATTGGACGACACTGAACTCGACCAACGCATCTGTGACGTAATGAAAGAGGTCGACTTAGACCCAGAAACTCGTCACCGTTACCCAAATGAATTTTCTGGCGGACAAAGGCAGCGTATTGCGATTGCTCGTGCTCTGATATTAAAGCCAGAGTTTATCTTGTTAGACGAACCCACATCGTCACTCGACAGAACGGTTCAAGCGCAGGTGCTGGATCTGTTGAAATCACTTCAAGAAAAGTATGGTCTGACTTATCTATTTATCAGCCATGACCTGAATGTTGTGAAATCCTTGTGTCATTACACTATCGTCATGAAAGCTGGCGAGGTGATAGAGAAGGGCGACACTGAGACTTTGTTTGGTAATCCGCAGCATGAATACACCAAGCAGCTTGTCAGCCTTTCGAATGTTGGTGGTGCGCTATAAAGTGGGTGCGTAACGAGAACAAAAGAGTGCTCGGTGAATTCAACATGGTCATTTACTTGTTTTAAGATTACACTGCGCCCAATATTTCAGAAGTACATATTTAGGTAGAGGTCACCATGGACCAAGAACATTACGAAGACGCTGATTACGAAGGCCAAGAGCTGGGCGAAGAAGGCGAAGAGATTGAAATTGAAGCAATTGGTATTGATGTTTCATCACAGCCAATCGAGCTCTACAAAGTGTTTAAAATTGCTAACCTAGTGAGTGGTGGCGGCGAAGCTAAGCACATCATCTCTGAAGGCTACGTAGCGGTAAATGGTGAGCTAGAAACCCGTAAGCGTCGTAAAATGTACGATGGCGACTTCTTTGAATTCAACCAAGAATACTATGTAGTGGTGTGTGATCAGCCAGTACAAGAAGAATTAGAAAAGCCGAAAAAGAAAGAAGCGCCTAAAAAAGAGAACAAGGCGAAGAAAGGTCAGTCTAAAAAGGATTCTAAGAAGAAGGAATCTAAGAAAAGCAAAGCAGAAATGCTAAGCGCAAAGGCTGAACCAAAGAAAGAGAAAAAAGAGAAGAAACCGAAAAAGAAAGCAGATACGCCGAAGCCAACACGTGACGACAAAAGCGGCCGTAACTCTATCGAGTTCTTCTAAGCTATAGTTCTATAGTTCAGCTCTAAACTGCTTTTCTAAAATGAATCTTTTAAAACTATTCGTTTGAACATCAAGCAACGTTAGACCTCGGTTTTACGTTACGCAGATATCAAAAGGCTCACTATCTAGTGAGCCTTTTTTGTTGGTGTAATTTAGCTTCCGGCCTAATTTTCTTTTTGATTAGCCACAAACTCCACAAATCGATCCCTGAGTGGATTTTCACTCTTCCCATTCCATATCAACCCGACTGGCCAAGTGGCGTATTCACCTTCTAAAGTAATGAATTCTACATCGGTATTGCTAATGAACTGAGCACTGTTAGGAACAATGGTGAAGCCGGTATTGGCAGAAACCAAGGCAAGCAGGGTGAGAATATCATCGGCTTCTTGCGTTTTTGATAAGTCGATTTTATTCGCAAGACAATATTGTTGAATCTGTCTGTCTAATCCGGGCCCGCGATGTTGGGCCAGCTTTAGATAAGGCCATTTCGATAACTCAGAGACGACGTGATTTTTGCTTGGCGCTTGCTTGAGAAGATCTTTGTGTATCGCGACCACAAGCGAATCATTGAACAGTGTTAGGCTTTCTAAATCCGATGATTCTGGTATCCGATTGAAGCTGATATCGAGTTCATGGTTTGACAGTTCATCTGTTTGTTGCTTGGAAGGTGTGTCATTTAACGTGATATGAACGTCTGAGTATCGTTGTTTATAAGCTGCAATAAGCTTGGGTGCTTCATGATAAGTAGACACGCCAAAGCCAATGTTCAAATGTCCCTGAGTCCCTTTGACCACAGAGCCTGACAGCTGCTCAAACGCTTGCATTGAATGAACCAAACGTTGGGCTTCTGCTAGTAACGTTTTCCCCGCGTGCGTGAGCTCTGCGCCATTCCTGCCACGAGAAAACAGAGATGCCCCAATGTTGGATTCAAGTCGTTGAATCTTTTTAGTGAGTGCCGATTGAGTGATGTAGAGCTGCTCTGACGCCAAACGGTAATTTCCCGATTTAGCCAGCTGACAAAATGCCTTCAGTAGATCAAATTCCATTCCAAATGCTCATTGAATTGAGAATATGTTTCATTATATGGAATTGAATTGATTTTTTATACTAGGTTCATACCAATCAGATAAAGCAAAGCTTGAGGACGAATCATGAAGAAAGACATTAAAGTAGCGTCGGTTCAATTCAACCACCATGCGGGTGACAAGGCGTACAACTTATCGGTCATAGAGCAATATGTTCAAAAGGCTGCGGACACTGACGTGGAAATCATCAGTTTCCCAGAGATGTGTATTACCGGTTATTGGCATGTGTCTGCTTTGTCTCGCGATGAAATTGAAGTGCTAGCGGAACCTGTACCGAGCGGTGAATCCACTCAAAAGTTAGTTTCACTGGCAACACAATTTGGCATGAGCGTTGGTGCAGGCTTGATAGAGCAGGGTACTGATGGCGAGCTATACAACACCTACGTATTTGCCATGCCAAATGGAGAAGTTCAGAAACATCGAAAACTGCACACCTTTGTTAGTTCTCACATGAGCAGTGGAGACCAGTACACGGTGTTCGATACGCCGCATGGCTGCAAAGTTGGTATCTTGATTTGTTGGGATAACAACTTGGTTGAAAATGTCAGGATCACTGCTTTGAAGGGGGCTGATATATTGATTGCGCCGCACCAAACGGGCGGTTGTCATTCACGAAGCCCGAACGCGATGAAGCGAATTGACCCTGAGTTATGGTTCAACCGAGATGAAAACCCAGAGGCGATTCGTGCTGAAATGCAGGGCAAGAATGGACGCGAGTGGTTAATGCGTTGGTTGCCTGCAAGAGCGCACGACAACGGTATGTTTGTGGTGTTTAGTAATGGTGTCGGCGTTGATATGGATGAAGTAAGAACAGGCAATGCGATGATCCTCAGCCCTTATGGTGAAATCATTGCTGAGACCGATAGTGTTGATAACGACATGGTGATTGCAGAGCTAAAAGCAGAAGAGTTAGACATGTGTACTGGTAGACGCTGGATTCGTGGCCGTAAGCCAGAGTTATATCATTCACTCACACAACCTCTTGGTCATGAACTTGATCCGCGCCAAGCGCGCTTTGCTGAGAAATAATGGCGTAAGTGCTGGTGAAAAAGGATGTATTAGGGACGGTTGAAAGGGAGGGGAAGTTGGAGGGGAGAGAAGAGTTCCTGATGTAGTCTACCCACTTAAACTGTTTTTAAGTGGGTAGACTATTTACACATCAAGCATCAAGCATCTAAGTTCTATTCTCAGTGGCGAGTGCGAGAAGACGTCAGTTCTGATGCGCGAAGCTGAGCAACGGCTTTTGCGAGTTCAAGCTGAGCTTGTGCAAAGTTGATGTCTACATTGCCCTTATTGATATTCTCTAGGGCTGCATATTTCGCTTCTTCTGCGCGAGCGCGGTCAATATCTTGGCCGTGCAAGGCAGTATCGGCTAACACCGTTACCACATCCGGCTGAACTTCCAGCATCCCGCCAGAGACATAAAGCACTTGCCCCTCTGATTTAGGGTCTGTGACAAACACTGTCACGCCTGGCTTTATTTTACTGAGAAGCGGGGAGTGACCGGGGCGGATCCCCAGCTCACCATCAGCGCCAGAAACGGCTAGGGCATACGCTGGACCTGAAAACAGCGTACCTTCCGCACTTACAATATTAAGTTGAAATGTATTATCTGTAATTCCGATAGCCATGGTGCACCTGCCTCTTAGAGTGATTTTGCTTTGTTAAGCACTTCGTCGATAGAACCACAGTACAAGAATGCTTGCTCTGGGATATCGTCATATTCGCCGCCTAACAGACCTTTAAAGCCTCTTAGTGTTTCGCTTAGCGGTACAAATACACCTTTCTGACCAGTAAACACTTCTGCCACGTGGTAAGGCTGAGTTAAGAAACGTTCAATCTTACGAGCGCGAGATACGGTCTGCTTGTCTTCAGTAGACAGCTCATCCATACCAAGAATCGCGATGATATCTTTTAGCTCTTTGTAGCGTTGCAGCGTTGTTTGGACTTTTTGTGCAATGTCGTAATGCTCTTGGCCAACCACAAGCGGGTCCAATTGGCGAGATGTTGAATCCAATGGGTCGATTGCAGGGTAGAGGCCCAATGCCGCGATATTACGAGACAGTACAACGGTCGCATCTAAGTGAGCAAAGGTTGTTGCTGGTGATGGATCGGTCAAGTCATCCGCAGGTACGTATACTGCTTGGATAGACGTGATAGAGCCTTGTCTAGTCGAAGTGATACGCTCTTGAAGCACACCCATCTCTTCAGCGAGTGTTGGTTGGTAACCTACTGCTGAAGGCATACGACCTAACAGTGCTGACACCTCAGTCCCCGCAAGCGTGTAACGGTAAATGTTATCAATGAACAACAGTACGTCACGACCTTCATCACGGAAGCGCTCAGCCATAGTCAAGCCTGTAAGTGCAACTCGTAGACGGTTTCCCGGTGGCTCGTTCATTTGGCCGTAAACCATGGCTACTTTGTCTAGTACACCCGCTTCTTTCATCTCGTAGTAGAAGTCGTTACCTTCACGAGTACGCTCACCAACACCGGTAAATACAGAGAGACCTGAGTGGGCTTTAGCGATGTTGTTGATAAGCTCCATCATGTTGACGGTTTTACCTACGCCAGCACCACCGAACAGACCGATTTTACCGCCCTTTGCGAACGGACAAATAAGGTCGATAACCTTAACGCCGGTCTCAAGAAGTTCAGTGCTGTTTGCTTGTTCTTCATAAGAGGGTGCTTCTCGGTGAATTTCGTAGCTTTCTTTTTGACCGATTTCACCGCATTCATCGATAGGCTGACCAAGAACGTTCATGATACGGCCTAAGGTTTCTTCGCCCACAGGAACGGTGATTGGAGAACCGGTGTTTTCAACAGTTAGGCCGCGGCGCAAGCCATCTGACGTACCCATTGCAATACAACGAACGATACTGCCACCCAGTTGTTGCTGAACTTCCAATACGAGAGAGCTTGCTTCCTCGCTAGTCACTTTCAATGCATCATAAACGCGTGGGCTGTTGCCGCCGCTGAACTCGACGTCTACCACCGCGCCGATAACTTTAACTATTTTTCCAACACTCATCTCTAAATCCTCAAATTCTATTCTTAACCCACTCTTGTCTGCACTTAGACAGCTTGAGCACCTGAGACTATTTCACTCAGTTCTTGGGTAATGGCAGCCTGTCGTGCTTTGTTGTATACCAACTGCAAATCATCGATGAGTTGGCCTGCGTTATCGGTCGCCGCTTTCATGGCCACCATTCGGGCTGCTTGCTCACAGGCAATGCTCTCTACGATGCCTTGATACACTTGTGATTCAATGTATCGATGTAACAGCTCAGAGAGGATGTCTCTTGGTGCTTGTTCGTAGATGTAGTCCCAACGACGTGCTTTTTTCACGCCTCCATCGGCCTCAGAATCTGAAGGGTGGGGCAGCAACTGCAAGGTCGTTGGTTCTTGAACCATGGTGTTGATGAACTGGTTATACACGAGATACAAGCTGTCGATTTTTTCGTCGTCGTAATGCCCTAGCATCGCGTTAACCGTACCTAAAATGTCTTCTAATTTAGGCGCGTCACCAAGGCCTGACGTTTGCGCGATAACATTGCCGCTGCGTTGGAAAAATGAGATAGCTTTTGAACCAATTAGGGTCGTTTCTACCTCAACGCCTTTGGTACGCCACATCTCCATTTCTTCTAACACTTTCTTGAACAAATTCGAGTTCAAGCCACCACATAAGCCTCGATCGGACGAAATAATGATGTAAGCAACGCGTTTTGGTTCACGCTGTTGAAGGTAGGGGTGCTGGTATTCCAGCGACCCTGATGCGACATGAGAGATAACTTTGCGCATGTTCTCGGCATATGGACGTGTTAGCGTCATATTGTCTTGAACCTTACGCATCTTACTTGCCGCAACCATCTCCATTGCACTGGTGATTTTCTGAGTGTTACTAACACTGCCTATCTTGGTGCGAATTTCTTTAGTATTTGCCATCATCTGCTCCTAATTTGTTTTGATTTCCAGCCAACAAACCGGAGCGTTTACCAAGCTTTCAACGCTACAAAGTCACCGAGAAGCTTTGCAAGTGCACTGTCGATCTCGTCGTTGTAGTCACCGTTAGCGTTAATGGTGTCGAACAACTCTGGGTTTTGGCCCTTTGCGTAAGCAATTAATTCTTCTTCAAAACGCGCAACTTTGTGCAACTCTACGTCAGCCAAATAGCCTTTTTCTGCTGCGTAGATAACCGTTGCTTGCTCTGCGACAGACATCGGCGAGTATTGCTTTTGTTTCATCAGTTCGGTTACACGCTCACCATGATCAAGCTGCTTGCGCGTCATGTCGTCTAGGTCAGAAGAGAACTGAGCAAATGCGGCTAACTCACGGTATTGAGCTAATGATGTACGAATACCACCAGACAGTTTCTTGATGATCTTGCACTGTGCTGCACCACCCACACGAGATACCGAGATACCTGGGTCAACAGCAGGACGGAGACCTGAGTTGAATAGTTGGGTTTGTAGAAAAACCTGACCATCAGTAATTGAGATTACGTTGGTTGGTACAAACGCCGATACGTCACCCGCTTGAGTTTCAATGATCGGAAGCGCGGTTAATGAACCTGTTTGGCCTTTCACTTCACCATTTGTGAACTTCTCAACGTATTCTGCATTTACTCGTGCCGCACGTTCTAGTAGGCGTGAGTGAAGGTAGAATACGTCGCCAGGGAAGGCTTCACGACCCGGTGGGCGTTTAAGTAGCAATGAGATTTGACGGTAAGCGACGGCTTGTTTTGATAGGTCATCATAGATGATCAGTGCATCTTCACCGCGGTCACGGAAGTATTCGCCCATGGTACAACCCGCATAAGGTGCTAGGTATTGAAGCGCGGCTGATTCTGATGCTGAGGCTACAACTACGATGGTGTTTTTAAGCGCATCGTGATCTTCGAGTTTACGAACAACGTTTGCGATAGTAGATGCTTTCTGGCCAATAGCCACGTACACACATTTGATGCCAGAATCTTTTTGGTTGATGATCGCATCGATTGCTAACGCTGTTTTACCCGTCTGACGGTCACCGATGATAAGTTCACGTTGACCACGACCGATAGGCACCATGGTATCAACGGCTTTATAACCCGTTTGAATTGGTTGATCGACGGACTTACGCTCGATTACGCCGGGTGCAATTACTTCTACAGGGTCGAGTCGGTCGCAACTCACTGGGCCTTTGCCATCGATTGGCTCACCTAGTGTGTTCACTACACGGCCAAGAAGTCCATTACCTACGGGTACTTCCAAGATACGACCTGTCCCTTTCACTTTCATACCTTCAGATAGGTCAGTGTAGGGACCCATAACCACGGCACCGACTGAGTGCGTGTCAAGGTTAAGAGCAAGAGCGTATTTGCCACCAGGAAGTTCGATCATCTCACCCTGCATGACATCCGCAAGGCCGTTAATGGTAATGATGCCGTCACGAACCGAGACTATGGTGCCTTCGTTGCGAGCTTCGGTGCTCACATTAAACTTCGAGATGCGATCTTTGATTAGATCACTGATTTCATTTGAATTTAATTGCATAATTGTTACCTATCTCGCGTGAAGTTGATGGGCTAATCGGCTAATTGATGTGTTCAAAGAACCATCGATGACGGTTTCACCCGCCTTGATGACGATCCCGCCAACCAGCGAGTCATCAATAACCTGTTCCATTTCAACCTGACGTTCTAATTTCTTCTCAAGTGCAGCAGTGAGTGATGTAACTTGATCTTGTGTAAGCAATTCTGAACTGGTGACAGTGACAGGGATTACACGTTCATGTTCGTCCTTTAGGTCGCTGAACAAGTTAAACAAGTCTCTGATCACTGCAAGACGGCCATTTTCAGCCAAGACTTTAATGAGATTAATGACGTGGTCATCAACGAGTCCTTGGCAAACGTGAATGATGAGATTGACCAGTTCTTCAGATTGCTGTGTATGAACACCTTCTGCTGATGAAATCTGCTTAGCGATCGTTTCTTCTTCCGCTACCGTCACAAGAATGGACAGCATTGAGTGCCACTCTTGTAACTTGTTTTCACCTAAAGCAAAGTCGAATGATGCTTTAGCGTAGGGATGAGCAATATTGGTGTAATCTGACATATTGCCTCCGTTTAGAGTTCGCTTATCATTTGATCAACTAACGCTCGGTTCGTTTCAGAATCTAGGTTTTTGCTAATCAATTTCTGTGCACTTTGAATAACAGCATCTGCCATATCCGCCTGAAGTTCACGGCGTAACTTTTGACGTTCGCCTTCTAGCTCAGCTCTACCTTGCTCTAAGATGCGTGCCTTTTCTTGCTCACCTTCTTGGTGAGCTAAGGTGATGATTTCGTTGCGGCGTTTTTTGCCTTGCTCAATCAGTTCGGTCACATTTTTTTTCGCATCTGCGACGAGTTGTGCGCCATTTGATTTTGCTAGTTCTAGCTCTTTCGCTGCATTCTCTGAGTGGCGTAAACCATCAGCGATTTCTTTTTGGCGCTCGTCTAACATCGCGGTGAGAGGGGGCCATACATATTTCATGCATAGCCAAACAAAAATCACGAATGAGATTGCTTGACCAAACATGCTGGCATTTAAGTTCATACCTTCCTCACTAAATCTTGATTATTTACAAATCGATCTTTTCAAAGCTTTTAATTAAGCCACGGCAAAGATGATGTATAGACCGATACCAACACCGATCATCGGTACAGCATCCACAAGGCCCATCATGATGAAGAATTGAGTACGAAGCATTGGAGTAAGGTCTGGTTGACGAGCAACACCTTCAAGATATTTACCCGCTAAGTTACCAATACCAGATGCTGCACCTGCTGCACCTAAACCGATCAGTAATGCACCTGCTACATATAAAACTGCGCTTACGATATCCATTTGTATCTCCGATAAATAATGTGTTAGTTAATTTTTTAGTTATTAATTAGTGGTGTTCTTCTGTTGCCATTGCTAAGTAAACAACGGTCAGTACCATAAATATAAATGCTTGTAAGAATACGATTAATATGTGGAATAAGGCCCATGGAACACTTAGTGCCCATTGCATCCACCAAGGCATTAGTGCGATAAGGATGAATATCATCTCGCCTGCATACATATTTCCGAATAATCGTAAGCCTAGTGATATTGGCTTTGAAATTAATGTTATTAATTCAAGAACAAAGTTAACAGGATATAAAAGAGGGTTATCAAATGGCTGAGTAGTTAGCTCTTTGATAAAGCCTTTCAAACCTTTATTTTTAAACGTATAAGTTAACAATAAAATAAACACACCGAGTGCCATCGACATTGGGATATTTACATCCGCTGTCGGTAGGTCTCTAAAGTGTTCTAAACCCATTACACGAGTTAACCCTGGTATTAAATCTATAGGCAATAGATCGACTGCATTCATTAACAACACCCAAACAAAAGTGGTTAATGCCAGTGGCCCTATTAATTTATCCTCCGCTTGAAAAATCTCTTTGACTAGGTTGTTAACGAAATCAAAGATAAGCTCGATAAAACATTGAAAACGACCTGGAACACCGCTAGTGCCCTTGGTCACTACATATCGAAAAGCTCCAATAAACAATAAACCCGTAATCCAAGATACCAACATTGAGTCAATGTTGAACGCCCAGAAACCATCACCTGTAGTTAAGAAGGTTAAGTGATGCTCTATGTATTCGTGAGCGGTAGTGACTTGATCCATACTACACGTACTCCGATCTTGTAGAGGCAGTAATAAATGGTGTTAAGAAGTACCCAATCATTGTGAAAATGTACGCGTATAATATTACTGGGTTATCCAATTTAAAAAACTGGAATGCCAAGATAAACATTAAGAACGTATAGGTTATTTTCACGACACGACTCATTTGCATTAAGTCACGTAAACTATAATTAGGATTCTTGTGCACCTTTAGGCTTGCATATATAAAACCAAACAGCGGTGGTAACATCGCGATTACGACACCCAAAGCTGAAGACTCCATATCTACTTTATTACCAAAAAACACTTCATATAAAACTACACCGACGGCTAATACTATTTGGCAGAGAATAACTCTTTTAGCAGCAACAAGGATGTCGCTACTTATCCCATTAAGCCTCATAATAAAACCCTATATTTAACAGTGTAAGTTAATATAAAACACAGTTTGAATATGTTTTGTTACTAGCACTTACTTGTTAATAGCAATTTGACTTGTTAATAAACCTTTACTTGTTAACAAAGAAATAATCTTTCTGGCTTTATATCTCCTGACGAAATTAAACGATAAAAACTAATTCGCTATCGTTTCGACAAAATATAAACTACGCCTAAAATTATGTGATCAAAACGACAAAAAGCGACATCAATAATTCCATTTTTGAAATGAATGTTTTTCATTTATGAAAGTAATAGTTGTATAACTTTATTCATGAAAATTTTAAATGCTTTATTTTTAGCGAAAATGGGCGTTTTTGTGAAAAAGTTTTAGCTACCAATTGGGCAAGTTACGATCTTATCAATTACGTATATTCAAACACTTAGCGTCATTTATAAGTTGATTGTTGAGTGTGATTCTACAAGTGGATAAAGCAAGTTTAGTTAGCGATGAAAGTCGTCGTGCATTGAGTTATTTATTTGTACGGCGTTCTCTATCTAGAAGTGATTATTTTTCAAAATAGTTTGTCGTGACTTCATTCTTAACGCCTTTCAGGCGATCCGAAACGGATAAGTCGGCGTTTAAGATGAATATGATGGAAGAAATTCAGCTCCTCACATGGATGTAAGGAGCTGAAGATAGGGTAAAAATCTGAAGGTTAGGGCACTAAGCCCAAGATAGAAAGGTCAAAACTCTGGATATTAGAGCTGGAATTTCTTGATGTGTTGCTCTATCAACCGCTTTTTAAGCAAACAAACTCAATCATGCCCCTCTATTAGTCCTCATAACTTAAATATTGAATACATAAGTCATGAAAAGCCTGCGCTTGTGGCGAGATCGTACGATCAGACAATCTGAAAATACCGATTTGACGCTGTAAAGGTGGGTCAATCAACGGAATCCACACCAAGCGGGTTTCATTGGTTGGAAAAGCCAGTTTAGGCAGCGTGGTCACGCCTATCCCAAGCTCTAACACCGAAAACAACGAAGTAATGTTCTCGACTGAATACAAAGCTTGTTCGCTGAGCATTCGTGCAGGTGTTGGGTCAAGTAGGGTACAAGTCCCGTTGCGAATGAAGGGCTGCTTTAACAAGGTTTGCCATTCGATTCCCTCTCGCTGAGAGGCGATAGGGTTGTCTTTGAGACAGACCACACCGATAGGATCGGAAAGTAAAGGCGTGAAGTCGATGCTTTCTTCTTCTAAATGGGAGCTATTTCCGAGGGCAACGTCTACCTCTCCAGACAGTAGTCTTGCTTCTACACCCGCCGCGTTATCATCAATCAAGCTGACTTCTACATTAGGGTACTGCTCACAAAAAGCCCCTAAAACACTAGGGATTAATTTTGCGGCCACTGAAGGGACACTCGCTATTCGAACTCTTCCTTGTTGTCCTGCCGCGGCTGCGCGTAGGTCGTTGTCTAATGCTTTGTAAACATTCAGGAATTGAATGATTTTTGGCAGGCATATTTCGCCGAAAGGTGTCAGGGTTGATTTGTTGCCTGTTTCAAACAGTGGCTGACCAAGTATTTTTTCTAGCTCTTTTATCGACGTAGAAAGTGCCGCTTGCGAGCGATTTGCGCGGTGAGATGCTGCTCGAAATCCGCCTTCTTCGACCACTAAAACAAAATGTTTTAACTGTTGTAGCTTAATACTCATGGCACTGATCCTTCTCTAGCCCTTGCTATACCTTACTTTTCGCAAGGTGATAGATTTTATTTATCAATTGCACAAAATTTACCGTTAGATTTATCAGTCGTCAAGGTGCAGTATTTAACCATCTTGAAACATAGTTGTTACAAAGTTGGATGGAATCGTGAACGCACAAACTAAAAAACACCCAGTAAAAACCGAGCTTTTCGCTTCAAAAGCACCACTAGAGTGGGCAATCGTTAATAACGGCACTCTATACACAGCGCAGATTCCAATTGATGAAACTGGCGCAGTAGTAGAAGGCGGTATCGAAGCGCAAACGCGTCAGACTTTTAACAACCTTGTTCATACATTGGAGTGTGCAGGCGAATCTATGGATTCAGTGCTGCAAGTTCTGATTTACGTGACAGACCGTGAATATCTAAAAACGGTAAACAGCGTATACGGAGAATACTTCAATGCACCTTATCCAAACCGTGCTGCGGTCGTCGTTGCAGGGTTAGCAAGAGAAGAAATGTTGGTTGAGTTCGTGGTTTACGCATCAGCCTCTCAACCTGAATAAAGATACTGTGAACTGAGGCAATTTGCGGATTAAAGCTGTTTTGAATTAAAGCGGTTTATTGATACAAGCGACTTGGTTCAGTTTTAGATACAAGATTTAAACGTAATTACTTATATAAATTAACGTTTTATTCATTAATCAGATGGTTGCCAGACTCAACCGCAACCTAACCGTTACAAGGACAGAATGATGACTCAATTACAGAATGTTCAAGCAGAAAACGCACTTTACATTGGCGGCGAATGGCAAGCGGGTGTAAGTACCGTTGCGAACATTAACCCATCAGATATTTCTGAAAACATCGGTAACTTCGCACAAGCAAGTGCTGACCAAGTTCAACAGGCGATTTCAGCGGCGAAGCACGCTCAACCAGAGTGGGAAAAAACGCCGATTGAACGTAAGCAAGCAGTACTTCAAGCAATCGGTGATGAGCTGATTGCACGTTGTGATGAGCTAGGTACGTTGCTTTCTCGTGAAGAAGGTAAGCCTTTTGCTGAAGGTCGTGGCGAAATTTACCGTGCAGGCCAGTTCTTCCAGTACTTTGCGGCTGAAGTACTTCGTCAAATTGGCGACAACGCAGAATCAGTACGCCCAGGCGTTTCTGTAGAAGTGACTCGTGAAGCGGTGGGCGTTATCGGCATCATCTCTCCTTGGAACTTCCCGACTGCAACAGCAGCTTGGAAAATCGCTCCAGCGCTTGCTTTCGGTAACAGCGTTATCTGGAAACCAGCAAACCTAACACCAGCAAGTGCGGTTGCGCTAACTGAGATTATCCACCGCCAAGGCATGCCAGCAGGCACGTTTAACCTTGTTCTAGGTAGTGGTTCAAAAGTAGGTGATGCACTGATTAACTCTAAAGAAGTGAACGGTGTGAGCTTCACTGGTTCTGTTGATACAGGTCGTAAGGTTGCGGCGGCTACAGCACCAAACTTCGTTCGTTGCCAATTAGAAATGGGCAGTAAGAACGCACTTGTGGTTGCTGATGATGCTGATATTCAAACAGCTGTTGATGCGACTATCGCAGGTTCGTTCTCTGGCGCAGGTCAAAAATGTACAGCATCTTCTCGTCTAGTGGTTATGGATGGCATTCACGACCAATACGTTGAAGCACTGATCAAGCGTATGAGCGAGCTTAAAGTAGGTCACGCACTAGAAGACGGCGTATTCATGGGCCCTGTTGTTGACGGTAACCAACTTGAAGCAAACCTAGGTTGGGTTGAGAAAGCACGTCAAAGCGGCGGTGAGCTAGCGTTTGGTGGCGAACGCTTGAGCATGAAACACGAAGGCTTCTACATGTCTCCAACGCTGTTCTTGAATACTAAGAACGATTGGGAAGTGAACCAAGAAGAAGTGTTTGCACCAATGGCAAGCGTGATTCGTGTGGCTGATCTAGAAGAAGCTATCGCGACAACCAACGATACTCGCTTTGGTCTAACGGGCGGCATCATTACTCAAAGCCTACGCACTAGCGCAATGTTCAAGCAACAAGCGCAAACAGGTTGTGTGATGGTGAACCTACCAACAGCGGGCACTGATTATCACGTACCGTTTGGTGGTCGTAAAGAGTCTAGCTTTGGTCCTCGTGAGCAAGGTCAGTACGCGAAAGAGTTCTACACAGTAGTGAAGACAGCTTACCAGCGTCCTTACTAATCAACTTTCTATATAAGAATTGGATAGCTGAAGATATTAAGTCTCTAGCTATCCAGCTATCGAATTGGCCTGATTCACAGAGTCAGGCCAACATCCCAACCAAAGCAGCAAACGAAATTAGACAAGTGATTTAACCCATTTTTGAAAGCATGTTATTTGAGCGTGTTTTCAAAACCGAGCTAGAACACTGAGCTTTCAATAGGAGTGGTTATGTACCAGCAACGGATTGTTATAGATGGATTGCAATACTGCAATTGGAACAGAGAATATTTCCAAACACTAAAGGCGAGCGGCATTACAGCAGTTCACGCTACCGCGGTTTACCACGAGACAGCTCGTGAAACCTTATCTCGCTTTGCAGAATGGAACTTAAGATTCGAGCAGAATGCAGACATTATCATGCCGATTCATTCAATGGCTGATGTTGAAACTGCAAAAGCGACCGGCAAAGTCGGCATTTTCCTTGGTGCTCAAAACTGTTCTCCAATCGACGATGAGATTGGTCTTATCGAAGTGATGCGCAAGCAAGGTCTTTTGATCATGCAGCTTACTTACAACAACCAGAGCTTATTGGCGACGGGTTGTTACGAGAAGAACGACACTGGTATCACGCGCTTTGGTAAGCAAGCTATCGAAGAGATGAACCGAGTGGGCATGATCATCGATATGTCTCACAGTGCCGAGCGTTCAACGCTTGAAGCGATTGACCTGTCTTCTCGTCCTATTTGTATCAGCCACGCGAACCCAACGTTTGCTCATGATGCACTACGAAACAAATCAAACGATGTGATTAAAGCCCTAACCGAACGCGGTGGCTTAATTGGATTCAGCTTGTACCCATTCCACCTACCAAATGGGAGCCAATGTACGTTGGAAGATTTCTGCCAAATGGTTGCGACGACCGCTGACATGGTTGGCGTAGAACACCTAGGTATTGGTAGTGACCTATGCTTAAACCAACCTCAAGCCGTTCTTGAATGGATGAGAAATGGTCGTTGGTCTAAAGCAATGGACTACGGTGAAGGCTCTGCGAACAACTCAGGTTGGCCAGATGCGTTGCCTTGGTTCTGTGGTAGTGCGGGTATGGAAAATATTTATAACGGATTGATGCGCCATGGTTTCAGCGAGTCTGAAGCTGGGCAAGTCTTGGGAGAAAACTGGTTTAACTTCTTGAAAGATGGCTTAGAGTCTCAAAGCAAGGGTTAAGCGTTTTCTCACTAATAATCATCGAATTGGCAGCCTTCTAATTAACGTTCATTTAGACGTGCTGTTGTAACCAATTTCACTATTCAAAAGGAACAACGGTCTATTTCGCAACGCGGTAACCCAAACATGGATTAGCCTGCCCAACACAAAAAACAATAGGGCAGGTGTTAAATACACCTCTTGTAGTCATCATTAAAATGACAGCTGCAAAGAAACCTCTGGAGTCAGAGTATGTCTGATTTAACCAATAGCGTGAAATCTTCAAACGTAAATGCGGGTCAAGCACACACAGCAAGCAACAAAACAAGTAACACAAACCAGTCTGAATCGACTTCAGACAAATTAGGACTTACCAACCCAGCATTATGGTACAGCGGCGGTTTTATCGCTCTGTTCGTGGCGCTTGCTTTATTTGATGGCGAGCTGCTATCAAGCTTAGTAAATACAGGCTTTGCTTGGTCGGTAAAAGTATTCGGTCCTTATTGGCAAATGCTTCTTCTTCTGACTTTTCTTATTGGTCTTGGCCTGGCGGCAGGGCGAACAGGCAAGGTTATCCTAGGCGGCATCGCGAAACCTGAAATGGATGGCTTCCGTTGGATGGCTATCATCTTCTGTACGCTACTTGCGGGCGGCGGTGTATTTTGGGCAGCAGCAGAGCCTATCGCACACTACGTTAACCCACCGCCGTTGTATGGCGCACAAGAAAACGCACAGCAAGGCGCAGTGAATGCGTTATCGCAATCATTCATGCACTGGGGCTTCCTCGCATGGGCAATTGTGGGCAGCTTAACGTCTATCGTGGTTATGCATCTTCACTACGACAAAGGTTTGCCTCTTAAACCTCGTATTTTGCTTTACCCAGTTTTGGGCGAAAGAGCACTGAAAGGCCATACCGGCGCACTAATTGATGCATGTTGTATTGTCGCTGTAGCGGCGGGTACTATCGGTCCGATCGGCTTCTTGGGCTTGCAAGTCAGCTACGCTCTGAATGAACTGTTTGGTATTCCAGATGGCTTCACAACTCAGCTAATCATCATCTTGTTCGCTATCGTGCTTTACACATTGTCGGCATTAAGTGGTCTCAACCGCGGAATGCAAATGCTAAGTCGTTACAACGTAATTTTAGCAATGGCATTGATGGTCTACATTCTGGTCTTCGGTCCAACAAACTTCATTTTCAATGGCTACATCCAAGGTGTAGGCAGCATGATAGATAACTTCATCCCAATGGCAACATACCGTGGTGACGAAGGTTGGTTGAGCTGGTGGACAGTGTTCTTCTGGGGTTGGTTCTTAGGTTACGGCCCAATGATGGCAATCTTTATCGCACGTATTTCACGCGGTCGTAGTATTCGCCAATTGGTATCAACCATCAGTCTTATTGCGCCGTTTGTAACATGTTTCTGGTTCACCATTGTAGGCGGTTCTGGCCTTGCGTTTGAAATTGCAGACCCAGGCAGCGTAAGTAAAGCGTTCGAAGGCTTCAACTTACCAGGCGCGCTACTGGCGGTAACTCAGCAGCTACCTATGCCAATGCTTATCTCTATTCTGTTCTTGATCTTAACCACGATCTTCATCGTAACGACCGGTGACTCGATGACTTACACCATTAGTGTGGTAGTCAGTGGTGAGACTGAGCCCAACGCAATTATTCGTACCTTCTGGGGTGTGATGATGGGGGTAACAGCGTTGATTCTGATTTCCCTAGGTTCTGGCGGCATTTCAGCGCTGCAATCGTTCATCGTAATCACAGCGGTACCAGTGTCCATAATCTTACTGCCATCGCTCTGGAATGCGCCTCAAATCGCAATCAAGATGGCAAAAGAACAGGGTTTGTAGAAGAGCCGAGTTTATAAAAGAGCAGGGTCTGTAAAGAAAAGAGCCTGCAGAGAAAACGCTCTCTAAAAATGAAAGAGAAACAAGGTGTCAGCCTTTGAAAGAAGGCTGACACAAGATTCCGAAAGGAAGAGGAAACCCGTACTGGTGAAGATACACCGGGCGGCACGTATTTAGGTCAATCGATCTAGTCAGGACAAATAATAAGGGGTGAGTTCACTTACCCCAAATAACGTGAAAGCTAACCAACACACTGTAAAAACGAATGCTTCAAATGATGGCAACGATCGGTTCTGAATGGCTAGCAAAATCCTATAACTATAAGGTGGTGAGCAAAATGGATGCACATCGTTCTACCTACACTGAATCAGCACTACGTGACGCGACTGTCGTCATGGCACCGGAAAGGCTAGGTGCAATGCACCAAACACGTATCAGCTTCGTTAGAACTCTGATTCGTAAAATGGCCCAGCAAGAATGGAAAGTGACGAAACATGAGTGGCAATTAGACGCTCAAGGTTTTGGTCATGTTATCTATAAGCTTGCGACGCCAAACCATGTTTATCATTTGGTTGTTTTCTGCGATGAGATTGCAGATGACGAACGAAATGACCGTGTAATTGCTGAAAAGTGGGACGTAACGTTTGCACTTGTTCTTGGTGATGTTGATGTCACCCTACTTGAAAGACTTCGTGCGAATGTACCGCTTCAAGAAGCCGGCCGTAATCCTAACAATGTGCTTGTTTTAGCGCGTGCAAACAAAAGTGTACGTGTGTTTGAACATATCGTTAGTCACCTGGCTAAAGGTGTTCAACCAACGCCCAAAGAACTGGCTGAAGTAGGCTACATCCTGCGAACCACTGCCGTTTATGGTAATGGCAAATTTGGCATCGCTGATTTTAAAATCTTAGAGAAAAATGAAGATTTTAATCAGTCGTTTAGCGCGCAAATGTGTGCGGTGTATATGCTGCGTGAGTTCAGCTTAGACTGGGTTCATTACCTAGCCGAGCAACAGGGCGGTGAACAAGCGATTGCCTTGCATCGAGGATTACAACGTTACCTTGGTGTTGGTAATGCAACAGGTTTAGGCATGGCGCCATACCTTATTAACCACCCTAGTATTGTCGACCAGTGGATGACAACCCGTGAACATGCATTGGCGGACGTGTTGTCCAGTGAAACTGATACGGCGTTGATCGAGCCACTACGTACCTTAGTTAAAAAAGCGATTTGTCATTTAGAACAAGTCGTTACTATCAATGAAACACAACAAGAGTTGAACAAAGCTGCTGTTGATGATTTGAAGCACACAGAACAATCATTAGAAGCTTCTGTCAGCCTGTGCGATACATGGTCGCAGTTAGTCGAGCAATCTAAGCAAATGAGTATGGAAGCCCAAGAAATCCTTATCTCATGTTTGATGGAATTGTACCCAGAATTAGTGGACGCCCATCAAGAGCAAATGAATTGCAGCGAAACACTGTCGCTTCCTAGCGGCAAAAAGATTCAAGACCTTCTGGTTGTACTAGAAGAAAAGTACCGTTGGGCGATCACGACCGACTTTACTAAAGCAGAAAACAACTACTGGTTCTGGTATCGCTCTCAAGATAAAGAAGAGCCAAGGCTTGGAGTTCGAGGCGAAGAGTTGGGTGAAGAGCGTGAACTGCCGTTGGATATTGGCCGTCAAGCTTACCGTTTGTACCATGCTTTATTGCAATTCGCGCCTGAGCTTTCATTGGCTGAGTTCCTTGTTAAACAGCCGCAACACCGTGCAATTGCGCGCCGTGTGTGGACGCTAGGTAACAAAGCGATGGGCGACATTCAAATGAATGTGCTGCATCAAGATTCGCCACCAATGCACTTGCTGCGTTGCAAGCTAGCGATGTTTGGTGCGACTAAGTTTGATCCTCGCTCAGACCGTTGGGTACGAGTGACGTTTTTCCAAGGTGCACCACTGCTTGATGAAATTCATCAGGACGAATGGGTGTTCCCAGTCTTACCAAGTGAAGCACCAAGTGAAGCGGAGATGGCTGACTCAAATAAAGTTCCTACACATATCAACGCTCAACATGGAGGTAAATCGTTATGATCGTTTCTCACAATGAACTGGTAGCGGCCGTCAATAAAGCCTTTCTGGGGATGCGTCGTACATGTGGTGAAGCCGATGTGATAGCGAACATGGTGGCAGATTTACAAATGGTGGGCTTGGATGGTGTTCGTCACTTTAACAATGCAAGCAACTTCATTGGGCTAGAAGACGATTGCCCAGTTGACATTCAAGTGCTTAGTGACAATACGGTTGAAGTTGACCTGCACAAAGCGAGTTTGGCGTGTCACCTTCCTGTGGTTATCGATTACGCCATTGAAAAAATGGTCGGCAAAAAGACGCTGAAAATTGAGTTAAATAACTGCCACAACCGTTGGTTGGCGTACAGCGAGTTTGTAAAGTTAGCTGCGAAAGGTATTGCGTGCATGGCACGTTGGGATAACGGCTCTAACCCTAAGAGCACTTTGTATGTGCTTAATCGTGGTTGCGTTGCTCCAGAACTGTTTTTATCAGATTTGCCACTGGCATCGTACGAACATATCCACAATATGACCATCGAACTTTCCGTCCAGGATTTCGATATCGAACGTTTGTCAGATGGCTACCAAACACACATTGAATCAGAAGCGCTTTTTAAAACTCAAGAGAAAGCGTGGAACGATGGCATTGAAGTTGATGATGGGGAGTGGGCGGCACTGAAAGAGACCGCTACCGCAATTTTAGTTCAGAGCAGCGAACGCTCGACTCAAGGTGCAGGTGAACTGACAGCTTCGTAGCCGCTAGATTTAATAGGTTCATTAGAACTAACAGGTTCGATAGATTAACAGCGAGTAAGCCAGTTAGTTTATCAACACAGATAAAACCAAAGAGCTTAACGTATCCTCACCTCGTTAAGCTCTTTTTATTTGCCTCACGCTTTGGGTTTGCTTTACCTCATTCTTTTGATCTCTCGCTGGATCTACCTATTCTAAACTGACTGTTTTGACACACGTTGTTACCCGTTGAGAGGTAATTGAACAATTAAACGAAGCACCTTCACATTCATATTAAACAAACGGTTTCTTTTACAAGCTACTATGCGTATCTTGCTAACTGGAAGGTGCCAAAGGGCGCCGTTTTTATTCGTACCGATGACTTTAGAATTAGATAAAAAGGAATGAAGCGTGCAAGCTAACTTTATTGATGGAACCACCCTGTATCGTCAGCACTCTTTTGAGTTGCCACTCGACTATCAAGCCAAAGATGGACAACAGATCCAAGTCTTCGCACGTGAACTGGTTGATCTCGCAAAAGATGCGCAAGAACTGCCGTGGCTTATCTACTTTCAGGGCGGCCCAGGCTTTCCATCTCCACGAGTGAGCGGTCAATCAGGTTGGCTAAAGCGTGCATTACAAAACTATCGTGTTCTGCTTCTTGACCAACGTGGTACTGGTAACAGCACGGTGATCAGCCATGAAACATTGGCCCATCTGTCTCCAGAACAACAAGTCGAATATTTAACGCATTTCAGAGCGGATAACATCGTTCGTGACGCTGAAGCGATTCGTGAACAGTTTGGTATTAAGCAATGGTCGACGATTGGTCAAAGCTTTGGTGGCTTCTGTACACTGAGCTATTTGTCACTGTTCCCACAGAGCTTGCAGCGTTGTTATGTGACGGGCGGCATTCCTTCTATTGAACGAGAAGCTGACGATGTTTATCGTGCGACTTACAAGCGTGTAGAAGACAAAAACAGAGCCTTCTTTGCTCAGTTCCCACAAGCGCAAGTTATGTGTCGTGAGATCTCTGATTACCTGCTTAACAATGATGTGAGACTGCCAAACGGTCAGGTGTTTACCGTTGAACAGTTCCAGTTGATCGGTATTAATCTTGGTGGCGGCGAAGCAAACCTTCCAATGTATTTCACACTGGAGAGTGCGTTTGTTGAAGTGAACGGAAGCAAGCAGCTGAGCTATAGCTTCTTAAATCAAATGCAGCAAGAGCAGGGCTACCTAACGAACCCAATCTACGCTATTTTGCATGAATCGATTTACTGCCAAGGTACAGCGTCTAACTGGTCTGCACATCGCGTTCGTGAGCAGTACCCACACTTCAACTACCAATCGGGCAGTGAGTTCTGGTTTACCGGAGAAATGGTCTACCCATGGATGTTCGATCAACTTGAAACGTTGAAGCCATTGCGTGAAGCAGCCAATCTATTAGCTGAAAAATCGGATTGGGGTACTTTGTACAACGCTGAGCAGCTGAGCAAGAATACGGTTCCGATGGCGTGTGCAGTTTACGCAGATGACATGTACGTAGAACTGGATTACAGCCGCGAAACATTGGCTAATATTCCAAACTCAAAAGCGTGGATTACCAACGAGTATGAGCACAATGGTTTGAGAGTGGATGGTGAACGAATCGTCGATAAGCTAATGACGATGGTTGATGCATTAGAAAACTTGCCAAAATAATCAAATTCTCTGTGTAGGTTATCTAGGTTAGTAGCTATCTAAGTTAGAAGCTCTTTACGTTAGAGACAAGGCACGCCAGAAACAAGAAGCGCTGCATCCGTGCAGCGTTTTTTTTATGTCATCGAACTATTCGATTTAAGGAACTAGGAGGGGTAGCCCTTGAAGCCATTAAGGTTGGATGACGATATCTTGATTTTCAGTGGTCGATAAGCTGGCGCGGTTCTGTTCGATAAGCTGAGCCGCATAAGAGGGAGTCACAGCTTGAATTTCGCCTTTTGAACGAATCGTTAATGCTTCCCACGCATGATCACGGTATTTGCCTGTCTGTGTATATTCAATAAGTACTCTCATGATTCTTCCATCCGACGTGTGGTTAACGTGCTACTAACATTAGCGCCATTGTTGAGGTTGCACACCTGTTAAAAATGGAACATAAGATTAACCAAATGAGAATGCGTGTAACTTGAAAAACAGACCTTATTGAACTGATCTTAACTAACAGTATTTATCGTACCTAACTGCATTCATCGTAACCAACGGTACTTATCGTAAATGGCATCCATAAAAAACGCTGCACAGTGGCAGCGTTAAAGTTGAGAGCGGTTGAAGATTACTTAGCTGTTTTCTAAGCCAACAATCTTGCGTGCAGACATCACTGCGCTATCCAAATCGGTCAATCTACCAGCACTTGCTGGACCAAGAACTGATGAATACAAAGCCAACTGCTTCTCAAATGATAAATCTAATTGGTTATATAGATTTTGGCGGATTTGAGCGTGTTGCTGTGGCTTTGCGCTCGACAGACCTTCCAATGTATCGTAGATGAGTGTAGTTGTATCCATATCTGTCCTCTGCTGCACCTTTATAAAATTTTGCGTATTATGCACCTGGTACTGTATTTGTTCTGCGAGATTGATCGCATTGTGTGCAGCTCTGCTTAATTGTGTAATCAGTTAGTTATAATTGTGTTGTGGTCTCAATCGTTTAGAGTGTCGGCTTGATAACAAAGAAAAGGAGACACGCTGGTCTCCTTTTAATTGATTAAGCCGTGATAGAAGTAACGTATTGTTGCTGCTTACCGAGTAAATTGAATACGTACAGAACCTAGCGAATGTTAATGTTCTTATCTCGACTTTCGTACATTTCAGGTGTGGTGTGTAACCCTCCAGCGTAACCTGCAGCTTCAAGAGTTTCTCTTACCTCTCGAACGTGCTCTGCCGTTACTGGTTCCTCTCTATCTCCAAGGTGCAATCGTACGAAGGTGATCAACTCAGCCAATCTTTGATCCGACAGCACATCTTCAAAGCTTGCCATTGGCATGAAGTTTCTGTCTTTGTCGAGATAGGTGGGTTGCAGGCCACGCACGGTTACTGCGATGGTGTTGAATGGATCGCTGTGCATGATGATGCCGTTATTCAACAGAGTAGGGGCGATAGGGTCACGTCCCTTACCATCGTCACCATGACAGGCTCCACATGTCTGGCGATACGTGGTGTAAATGTCAGTCGCGTAAGAGTCTTCATCAAACCCTTTGGGCTGCAACGGAACGGCGTCACTGCTGATGGTGTTGTTGATGTCACCACTGAGTAGGTAATAGGACATCGACTCGATATCTTCACGCGTCATCAGGCTTAGGCTGTTTTTTACTACGTCTGCCATGCCCGCAAAAGCAGTCCCTTTGTCTGAGTGACCCGTGTGTAAGAAATCGGTCAGTGTCGCTTCATCCCAACCATCGACATACAGCTCGTTGGCCGTGATATCGGGCGCATTCCAACCGTCAATCAAGTTACCTTGGAAAATACGTTCGGGTATCAGAGCTTGAGCAATGTTTCGAGGGGTATGGCACTCAGAGCAGTGTCCAAGGCCAGCCACCCAATATTTCCCTTGCTGCCATTTCTCAACGTTTTCGACTTCCGTTTTAAGCTCTTCGGGCACTTGATAGTCAATCGGGTCGGTATCCATGAACACAATGTTCCACCCGAGCAGACCTAGACGTATATTCGATGGGAACATCATGCTGTTGTCGTCATTTCGGCGAGGCACCGCGGTGATTGACTGCATGTATTCCCACAAGTCGAGCATGTCTTGGTCTGTGAGGTATTGATAAGAGGTGTAAGGCATTGCAGGGTACAGGTAACCATTCTTACCTTTACCTGCAACTAACGCGGCTCGGAAATCATCAAAATTATAAGTACCAATACCTTCTGTTGTGTGGGGCGTAATATTTGTTGAATAGACGGTGCCGAAAGGGGTCACAAAAGGAAGCCCGCCAGCAAAGGGTTCGCCACCTTCTGCACTATGACACGCGACACAGTCACCGGCATAAGCGAGGTATTCACCACGTTCAACAGACTGAGCTTCTAGGTTCGCGAGTCTTTGCTGCTGCTCTGAGCCCGCATGTCGAATGTAAGCACCCAGTGCGAGTATCTCGTTTTCCGTAAGCTGTTTATCAAATGCAGGCATCAGGTTGTTCAAGCCTTTGTTGATAGTGTGCTGAATTTCTTCAATACTGCCGCCATGCAGCCAAATATCGTCGGAAAGATCAGGGACGCCGATCGCCGGATTCGCGACAGAACCATCGGCGTGACAAGACGAACAGTATTTTGCAAACAGCTCTTTGCCGACTTTGACTTTCACCTCTGGAACATCGGTATGGCGTTGATTGAGCGAAGCTAAGTAGTAAGAAACCTTAGCCACTTCATCGGGGCGCATTATCTCGCTCCAACCCGGCATCGCGCCATTTCGCCCTTTGGCGATCGAATGAATGATCGCTTCATCACTACCACCATATAGCCATTCTTGGTCAATAAGGTTAGGGAAGTGTTTCTGACCTTGAGCGTTGTCGCGGTGACAAGCCGCGCAGTGAGTTTGGAACAAGATTTGTCCGCTGTTTACTATTTCGGGTATGCCAGACAATCCTTCGAGGGTGGTTTCCGTTGTTTGAGAGAATTGCTCGTTTAACGTTGTGCTGGGTGAGCTGAGTTTATCGTCACTTTGCTTCCAATCGACTAACCCTTCCCATTCACCAAGCCCGGGGTAGAGCACCAAATAGCCAGCAGACAATAGAAATGCAATAGCATAGCTGACAAAGAGTAGTTTTGGCGGTGGCGCATCTTTTTCTTCAATGCCATCAAAAGTGCCAAGGGTGTGGTCTTGATCTGCTTGGTGATTGCTACGCCAATATTTAACGACAACAGACACCATAAGAACGAAAAAGATTAAGGTTAAAATTACCGCCCATAGATTCCAAAATGCACTCATTGTGATACCTCCTGTGACGTATCTTTACCAAGGCTTTGTAGATAGCGGATCAGAGCTTCACCTTTAGTTTTTCCTCTTACTTGTAATCGGGCGTCACCTATTTCTTGGTCAGTATAAGGAACGCCAAGTATACGGAGGGTTTCCATTTTGTCGCTTATGTCGTCGCCTGACAGAGTCTGTTCAAATAACCAAGGGTAGGCGGGCATGATCGATGTCGGTACGACTTTTCGAGGATCAATTAAGTGAATAGCATGCCACTGGTCAGAATACTTTCTTCCTAAGTTAGTGAGGTCAGGCCCCGTACGCTTAGAACCCCACAAGTTAGGAAATTCGTAGATGTCGTCTGCTTCTTTGTTTGGGCGACCATTACGTTTCACTTCAGGCTCTAGAGGGCGAACCATTTGTGTATGGCACACATGACAGCCTTCACTGATGTAGATGTCTCGTCCTGCCAACTCAAGAGGTGTGAGCGGCATCGCTAAGCTGCCTTTGGCAATGTCGTCTCCGCGTACAATACTAGGCACTACCCAAACCAACAGAGAAAAGGAAGCGACGACAACAGTGGTCAAAATTAAAATGACGATTGAATGTGTAAAGTCTTTACTCATCATTTAAGCCCCCTCATTAACGGCGTGTTTAGCGTTATGTACTACTGGCATACGAACGGTTTTAAATAAGTTAAATGCCATTAGGAATAAACCGAGAACAAACAGCGCACCACCAAAGAATCGTAAGAACAACCAAGGTGCTTTAAAGTCCATAGCCTCTACAAAGCTATATATCAGTTCGCCATTTTCATTTTGAGCGAGCCACATATAACCTTCACCGATACCCGCGACCCAAAGCGCAATCGCATAAATGGCGACGCCAGCATGAGCAAGCCAGAAGTGCCACTTAATCAGTCGTCGTGACCAAAGATCGGTTTGGCCCCATAAGCGCGGAATGAAATAGTAAAAAACCGCTATCCCTGACATTCCCACCCATCCGAGTGCTGCGGAATGTACGTGGCCGATTATCCATTCGGTGTTGTGTGCCACCATGTTGAACCAGCGAATAGCAAGTAGCGGGCCTTCGAATGTTGCCAAGCAGTAGTAAAGAATCGCTGAGAAAAAGAATAAAAGAATGTAGTCGGACTTCAGCTTTTCTTTGTTTTGTAGAAGGGTCATTGCGCTATTGAAAGCACCCGCCCAGGAAGGGAGCCACAGGATCAATGACATCACGATTCCGATGTTCTGAATCCAGATGGGAACGGAAGAGTAGACTAAGTGGTGCGTTCCGGCCCACGTGTAAAAGCCGACCAAGCCCCAGAAATGGATCACAGACAAGCGGTACGAGTAGATAGGTCGGTCCGCTGCTTTGGGTATGAAATAGTAATTCATACCAATCACACCAGCGGTCAGTAAGAAACCAACGGCATTATGTCCCCACCACCATTGAACAATCGCATCTTGAGCGCCTGCAAACACAGAGTAGGACCTCATCGCCGATACTGGCATCGCTAGATTATTCACAATGAAAATCATGGCAACAACGATAATGAATGCTGCGAAGAACCAGTTAGCGACGAAGATATGGCTGACTTTACGCTTAGCAAGGGTGCCAAAGAACAACACTGCATAGAGCACCCACACCAGTACAATCATTAAGTCGATTGGCCATTCAAGTTCCGCATACTCTTTTGAGCTGGTGTGGCCCCCAGGCAAGGAGATGACCGCGAGTAGTAGAATAAATTGCCATCCCCAAAAGACCATCCACGACAGGCTTTTATTGAACAGTTCGCAATGGCCAGTTCGTTGGGCAATATAGAGTGAAGTCCCCATTAGAATATTCACCACAAACCCATAAATAACGCCTGAGGTATGCAGAGGGCGAAGACGACCAAATTGGAAATATTGAGAATCGAAATTGAGCACAGGCCAATATAATTGAGCGGCGAGGATCACGCCGATGATCATCCCCACAATCGCCCAAATTAAAGAGGCGATGATAAAGTACTTCACAACCTTAATGCTGTACTGCGTTGTCACTTGTTCCATAACAAGGCTCCTTGCCTACAGTTTTGATTTGCTGTCTGTTTTTGAGTCGCTAACTGAACTTGATTCCTTGCCGAGCATTGAATAGAAGTAGGAGATATCTCGGATGTCTTGATCTGAAAGTGTGTCGGCTTGTTGCTGCATGAGAATCGCCAAACCACTGGTTCTTTCCCTTGTCTGATAATCTTTCAGTGAAGATATGAGGTATCCCACTTTTTGACCGCGAAGGTTCGGGTAAGGGTCTTGTGTTGAGATACCATCAACGCCATGACAGGTCATACACACCTTGGCTTTTTGTTTTCCTAACTCGAACTGCTCGTCGTTGGATTCTGCGTAAACTGGATTCATGACCGCCGTCATTAGCAGAATGGAAAGTGCGGTTATGGGGTTAAACTTTAGCTTATTTAATCTCATTACGTATTCCCTTATCGAAGAAAAGAGCGAGTGCTTGATGACCCTCAGAAAACACTCAGCTTGGTGTAAAGGTTATGCATGCATAAGCGTTCTCGCTACTTACTGACTCATATTTATTGTCAATTTTGTTAGTCAGTACGTATTCAGTGGCAAGATTGGATTACTCATTGCCTTTAAAAAGCAGGGATTACTGGTATGAACGCTAATTAAAGTCTTATTTAGATAAGGGGAAGGTATTGTTCGCACCTGGTTGCAGGAATGAAACATTATTTGAGAAAGATTCGAACTGCATCATTGAGAAAATAGGCAATGTCTAAGCAAGTCAAATGACCAATATGAACTAGACTCAAATTAGTGACCTTTTAAAATGGAGTTTAAAATGAGAGCTGCACTTCTGTTTATACTTTCACTGTGTTCATTTTCTATTTTTGCAGCATCGGAACTGACAATATTCGATCACTTAGGGCAAAAACATCAATTCAGTCGAGAACAGCTGTTATTGCTTCCTCAAAAAGAAATCACCACGTCATTACCTTGGCTGGATGGAGAATTGGTTTATAGTGGTGTGGCCTTACAAACGGTGCTTGAAACTATGGATTTACCCATGGCCTCGCAGGTAACTTTTGTTGCACTAAACGACTATAAAATAGCGGTGCCCAAAGAAGACTTTGACGACTACCAGCCGATCATTGCGATTAAACAAAATGGCCAATTTATGTCAGTCAGAGAAAAAGGCCCGTACTGGTTGATATATCCACTTTCTTCGACTCCAGACATTGATAACACTGACTTCCATGCCAAGATGATCTGGCAGATACGCGATATTCATTTGTAAGGACTTAGTATGAAAAAGCTGTTGTCATTGACTGCAATTAAAGTCGTCGTGTTATCTTTAGCGGCAGTGGTACTCACCATTAATATCTACAGTGTGACCCGCATTAACGATATCAATAAGAGTTTTTCCACCCGACAAAATGAGGCAACGTGGTTCGTTTTTCAATTGGTGAAAGAATACGCCAATTTCTTGATGGTAAGCCGTTCTGAAACTATTGATTATGATGAGTTATGGTTAGCGTACGATATTACGTGGAGCCGGTTTGACATATTAATTAACAGTACTGAGTCCTCCAGTTTCATCAAGTCAGCAAACTTTAAACCTTATTTTAGTGCGGAATTTGACAAATTTAAGAGCTTGGAATCCTCAATTAAACTGGTCAGTCAAGGGTTGTTGCCCAAGGAATCTCTGCAGAAAAAAGTCGATATTTGCTACCACACACTCGTCGATTTTATTAATGACAAGTTTCGATTACAAAGCCCTGTGATTGAAGAAAACACCTCAATGGTTGATAACTTGGTTACTGTTCATCGGATCAGTAGCGTTTTTCTTGTTGGCATCTTGTTATTGACTGGGATTATTTTTTATATGGATTTTTCTATTAAAAGAAAGCTCTACTCTACGGATTTTATTACAGGATTTCGCAATCGAATTTCGTTGATGAAATTTGTTAAGAATAGCTACTCGAAGGACAAAAACTTTGATCTCTATTTTGTCCGAATCAGAAATCTTACCGAGATTAATCAAAAATATGGCCTTGAATATGGGGACCTTGTGGTGAGCTCGGCTGCTAAGTCTTTGACCACCAAGATCCCTGAAAGCACCATTTCGTTCCGTAGCAGTGGAAGCCAGTTCTTATTCTTCATTCCTGATCATTTGTACGCGAGTGATGAAATTCAGGACAAGTTTAACGACGTCCTTAGTGATTACATCTCTGCAGGTAACTTAGAGTTAATGATTGACGCCGTAGTGAGGCACAAGAAGAACATAAGCTCTAAAGACATGATGGAACTGTTGACCTCGATGCAAGGCTAAGCCTCTATAAGGTTTGGTCGTGGTTATTAAGTAGTCATGCTTTCGGAATACGACTACTGTTTCTGATTGAGTGCCACAATCCTTTCGTTAGAGCTTGGTTCTAAAAGGGCTTGCTGATCCAGAATAGTCTGCGGATTGTGGTCACGAACAAATTCAATGAACTCAATGTAAGTGAGTGGTTGGCTGAAAAAATACCCCTGTATTAGGTCGCAGTTGGCTTTTTTAAGGTGATGATATTGTTCGAGAGACTCGACACCTTCACCAACAACGAAGGTGTCACAAGAGTGCCCTAAGTTAACCATGGATTCGACCATCTTTCGGTCAGCTTTGTCGTCGACGATATTATCGATAAAGCTTTTATCAATTTTAAGCTCATCGACAGGGTAGTGAAGAAGTTGGTTAAAAGCTGTATAGCCTGTACCGAAATCGTCAAGAGACACTTTTAAACCTAAGCTCCTGATACTTTCGATAGTCTGCACTGTAAGTTTACTGCTTTTAACGTAACTGGTTTCGGTAATTTCTATAATGATGTTGGCTGGTGGTACTTGATAACGCTCGATTACCTTTCGAATATTGTCGGCAAAGTTACGATTGTAAAGTTCCATCGCTGAGATATTTATTGATAAGCTACCTGTGTACTTGTGAATTTCAGAGAGCTCTTTATAGCTTTTTATTGCGGTACTAATGACCCACATGTCGAGTTTGGATATTAGATTGCTCCTCTCCGCGACTGGAATGAACTCATCTGGACCCGCTTGAATGTCAAACAGTGCAGGGCTGCGAATGAGACACTCAGCGCCATCGATTTGCAGGGTCTGAGCATTGAAGATGGGCATAAAGCGAAGTTCAAAGTTGTCGCTTTCACAACACTCCAATAGCCTTTTTTCGATAACGTCATGTCTTTCTAGTGAATGAAGTAGTTCTTCGCCGTAAACGATTCGGCTTTCTCCATCACTGTGCGCTTTGGCATTAATCAGCATCTCATCGATGCATCGGTGCCATATCTCCTCGAACTTAGGGGTATCGACGGGTAGTACACCTGTTGCAATTGAAAGCCTGAATCCGTAGTAATCTAGGAAAGTCGTACCCGTTAGGGTGTTGTTAATGTTCTCGATTTCTTCGTTTATTGATTGGTGCTCACCCATTTCCAATATGGCAATGAATTGGTTTCCTCCTAGCCTTGCAACTGAATAGTCGCTGCAACTGAAGCCGAAAGAGGATTGTTGATTCTGCAGGGTTTCTCTTAGTGTTTTGGCCAGACTAACGAGTACATTGTCACCTACTTTTGCACCATATAAGTCATTGATTTTACGGAAATCGATAATATCCCAGCAAACCAGATAGCAATGAGGGCTTATCGAGCTTTTTAGACGCACATCGAGGTGTCGGATGAACGAGCGTCGGTTGGCTAATTTAGTTAATTGATCAAATTCAGCTTCGAACTTTAATTCCGTGAGTGAATCAATGTAAGCGTTCTTCAAACCATCAATTTCACTGTGCCCGGATGAACGTTTGAAATACCTCAGTTTAAGTCCGCCAATCGATATCTCGTGTAGTAGCTCTTTGAGTGGACGTACTAATTGGTAGCGCACCACCATGTGTACGATGAGCATAATAATGAATAGTGTCGTCAAACTGCCAAGTAAGGTCTGCTTAGCAATGATAGATTTTTCCTGATTGAATTTTTTTTCGCGAATATTAACTTGAGCGAGGAAGTGACGGCTGTTCATCTCAACTTTGATTCTGTCTTTGGTTTGTTCAAACGATTTGATAACAAACTGCGTATTCTCTATGTGTGCAGTATTCGATGATGGCTCAATCAGAAGCTGCATATTGTCATCATCGTTGTATTTTATTAGTAAGTTGGATAGTTGTTTTAATGGACCATCTGCAATCAGTATGTATCGATTTAAGCTGTCGTTTGCGCGTTTGTCTTGTGGGAGCAAGTAAGGGTCGATTGCAATAACGTAAGCGTATCTAAGTTCACCACTCACAGAGATATATGAGAAGCCTTTATGAGACAGCTCGTTTTTATTGATTAACGAGGTATAGATATCGAAGATTTTTTCATAGATGTTATCGGGGATTTTTAACCCTTCGAAAGGGTCTGCTCGTAACGTAGATAGCGTTAACTGGAACTTAGGGTCAACGATATAGATGTTACGTTGACCAAACTGATTAACGTGACTTTGGTTTAAGACGCGAAGCACTCTTTTTTCCAGCAGGGACAAGGTTGTGTAGTCACTAGGGTTTTGAATATATCGCAAGAACTGTAGCGATGAACCAATATCTTTTACAAGCAAAGATAAACCAAGTTGCTCGTACTCAGCGGCCACTAGCGCTGTGTTTACGTCGGATTGCACCTCGTCTAAGTACATGTGTTTCGCATGGTTGGAGGCTAAGTTGTAAGTAACCATTCCGCCTATTGCAAATACGAACAATAAAGTAGGAATGAGCACAAAGTAGAGCTTCTTTAATACTGGCATTAATTATCTCAAACTGTCGACAATGCGGTTACGAATTTGAATGCTATTGGGTTCGAGTTGCTGATACAGATAGCTGCGTTCTAAAACCTCTTTGCTAGGGAAAAGCTCCGGATCATTTTGGTACTCTTGTGTTGTTAAGGCTTTTGCTTTTGAGCTTGGAGTTGCAAACCATGAATCCATTGCGTTTTGAGCTGCGATCTCGGGTTGCGACAAGAATGATAGAATCGTTGTTGCTTGTGCAGACAACTCTCCGTTATTAATCGCAGCAATGCACTCTAACCATAACGTTGTGCCTTCTTGAGGCACAGCGTAGGACCAAGAGGCATCAGGCTCCAAATCATTGAGTACATAACTGTCACCAGAATAACCGTAGGCAAGGTCGATGTTAGCAAGACGTTCGGGTTGGCGAATATAGTCGATGACGTATTCGTTGCTTTCTAGGTGTGGCTTTTGAGCTTGCAGGGTTTTATAGGCAACGCGAAGTTCTTGCTCATTATTGGTGAATGGATCAAATTGATTTGCTAACAGTGCAGTACTCACCAAATCCGTAGGTTCGTAATACATACTTATACGGCCACTGCTGTTCGTGTCTGGTTCGAGAATAGCGTTCCAAGAGGTGGGAGTGTTTACTTTGTCACTGCGATATAAGATTCCCGCAGTCCCCCAAGCGTAGGGAATGCCATACTCGCCGCATCCATCAACCCACCGTGAATCTATGTTACCAGCAATGGATTGTTGTAACTCACTGAGATTATGAAACAGGTTCTGCTTGGCTAACGCATTGAGCTTTACACTTTCTATAATGACTAGCTCAAATGCGCCACGACGTTCGCTCAATAGCACTTCATCTCTGATCGACTCATCAGAAAAAAACTGTTGTTTCAAAGAAATGCCGTACGTGTCACTTAGTTGGGTCACGACGCTATTGGATAGAAATTCATCCCAATTGTAGAGATAAATATCATTTTGTTGGCTAAACGCTGTGCCAGTTAAAAAGGATGATGACGCAAGAACAGAAACATAAAATGCTTTCACTGACGGATTCCTTTCCTACTTTGCTTAACTAAATCGTAGCCCAAATTTTGCGACATAGCTCAAATTTAGGTCTCTAATTTCAGTTCAACCTAACGCAATGCATCTAGGTGTGAAAATCCTATGACCTAATTGGAACTAAAAGTAAGCTTTGAGCACAAAATCATTATGTTAAATCAAGGGGATATCAACCTTTGACCGACGAACGCCTGAAGAAGTGCACGAATGACTCATCTACTTCCGATTTGGCACGACGAAAACACGGGATTTGTTTGATTATTAGGTTATTAGTAAATATATATTCATCTACTTGAGCATTTTTTCGTTAGTTATGCAATAGTAGGGCATTAATTGAACGACAGGAGGTTGGTTTATGGATGCAGGTTTAGTTGGGATTTTTGTTACCGTGGCGATTGCTCACTTTTTGGCGCTATTGAGCCCCGGACCAGATTTTGTGATTGTGGTAAAGAGTGCTGTTAAAAATAAGGGTAGAAAAGCACTCGGCGTTGCATTCGGTATTGCCAGTGCCAATGCAGTCTATATTGGTTTGTGTCTTATTGGGGTCGGTTCTATTTTGGCAGCTTCGGTTTCAGTGATGATCGCTTTAAAAATTATTGGCGGTTTGTTTCTGGTGTACCTTGCAGTTCAAGCGATAAGAGCGAAAAAATGTAATTACAGTAATATCGATGTTGTCGAAGAAGGTGTCTCCATTCAAACCACTTTTCTTAAAGAATTTGTTACGGGTTTTCTATCGGGAATCCTTAATCCTAAAAACCTTTTGTTCTATTTGAGCTTATTCACGGTTGTACTGAATAATGAGGTGGGTTTCATGTTTAAGCTAGGCCTAGGTATTTGGATGACGGTGGTTGTCTTTATTTGGGATGCCGCGATCATCTTCCTATTATCGACGCCTAAAGTGCGTCAAGAGTTTACGCGCGCTGCTTACTATATTGATAAAGTGACAGGAGTTATGTTGGGTCTGCTTGGCTTGACCATTGTGAAATCTGCTCTGGTACGTCAGTAGATTCAATAAAGTTACCATTGCTGAGTAACCTCACGTTTGTGGCACGATACAATGCCTATGTGCCGCGAATGTGTGCTTGCTTCCTACCAGGGCTGATACGTTTTATCTCTTATCTGCCCGATGTTAAACCCTCAGCTTAATCCACCAATTCTTTTCATAACTGTTTGTTTATCATTCCTTAGTTCTTAAATAAGTATTAATAATGTTGCTGTTGAACACTTGTAGCACGGGGTGTTTGTGCTTATTGTAGGCTGCAATGTCTATTCAATATCAGCGCTAGGAGCCATTGTGAATTTAGAGATATATCAAGTGGATTCGTTCACAACTCAAGCTTTTAAAGGAAACCCTGCAGGGGTTTGTATTTCACAAGAAGCTTTAGAAGAGTCGTTGATGTATTCGATTGCTGAAGAGATGGCAGTATCAGAAACGGCATTCTTAGCCCTCAATACGATGACGTTGAAATGGTTCACACCAGAAGTTGAAGTCAAATTATGCGGTCACGGTACGTTGGCAACAGCGCATGTGATGAAGGAAAGAGGGTTAGTCAATGTGGGTGAGGTTGTGACGTTTGATACGCTTTCAGGGGAGCTATCTGCCACAGTTTGTGACTCCACAATCGAGCTTGACTTCCCAAGTACTGTGCTTGATCTTGGATTGGATACTAATAAAGATTTGCTTGAATATTTAGGGCTGTGTGAAGCCCAAGTCGTGTCATACAGTGAGTTCGATACCAAGCAGTTTATTGAGGTTGTCAGCGAACAAGTTTTATTAGATTTATCACCAAACTTTGATGCTCTAAAGCGTATTAAAGGTCGAGGCGTTGTTGTGACAGCATTGTCGTCGAACTCTGAGCTTGATTTTGTTTCGCGCTATTTTGCGCCGTGGGTGGGTGTTAACGAAGATCCCGTTACGGGTTCAGCGCATTGCGCTCTCACACAATACTGGTCCGAGAAACTAAACAAAGCGCATTTCAATGCTTACCAAGCGTCGCGCCGCGGTGGGTATGTATCGACAGAGCTATTACCGAATGGTCGTATAAAACTGATGGGGTCTGCAACCACCGTAATCAGTGGTACTTTAAAAGTCTAAACTTCAATATCATTCATAAAACAGCAACGTCATAATTTAAATCTGCTAGGTCACTACTTAAGGAATAATCGTGTCAGCTTTTTATCTTTCTCAGGTATTAGTCGCAATTGCTATTTGTTTCGATCTTCTGTCTTTTCAATTTAAAGAGAGAAAGAAAATCGTTACCTGTCTGTTCTTTGCTGGCGTGCTTATTTCTAGCCACTTTATTCTTCTTGAACAATGGACAGCGGCGAGCCTAATGACGATCGCCACTATTCGATATTTGACGAGCGTGTTTTCTACGTCACCCAAATTTAAATATTTGTTCAGTTCCATGTCAGTAGTCGCAACGGTTGTGACTTACTCGGGGCTCACTAGCATATTGAGTTGCTTTGCTTCCGTATTTCAAACCTTTGCAGCCTTCAATAAAGATGACCGTCGATTAAGAGAGTTGATGATCATCGGAACTAGCTTTTGGTTGGTTCACAACTACTTAGTTGGTTCTCCAACTGCTGTACTGATGGAAGCGCTATTTATCTGCAGTAACTTGGTTGGCTATTATCGTTTCTATTTCAGAAAAAGTGCTGTGGCTTAGGGCTTAGGGCTTATAGCTTATAGCTTATAGCTTATAGCTTATAGCTTATAGCTCAGGAAGCTAGGCTTTAGATAAAACGATAAAGCACTGCACCATATTCATCTAACAAGGATTAGGAGAGAGCGATGTCAAATATCTACTCGAATGTGCCTTCGTCAATACCCGACGAAATCTTCAACGACATCATTACTACTGAGAATGTGCGGATTGAAAGAATAATATCTCATGGGCACCGTTCTCCAGAACAAAGTTGGTATGACCAAGATGAAAACGAATGGGTTATGGTGCTAGAGGGGCAAGGTGTTATTGAGTTCGAAGACGGACGTGTCGTTACCTTGTCTAAAGGGGATTACATCAATATTGCCGCGAGAGAGAAGCACAAGGTTGTTGGTACGGATAGAGACGTTGTGACTATTTGGCTAGCTGTGTTTTATCGTTAGTATTGCTATCAAGTAGTGAATAGGCAATCAGCAATACATGAAAGGACTGTGTCGTGGTTAGAATTCGAAATTACCAAGTTAGTGATGCCAAAGCATTATGGGAGATCTATTTCCATACCGTCCGAAATATTAATGTTCGTGACTATTCTCAAGAACAAGTTGAGGCTTGGGCTCCAAGTGACTTTGACTCCGAGGCGTGGGAAAAGTGTCTGCATCGTATCCAACCTTTTGTAGCGGAGTTGGATGGCCACATTGTTGGCTATACTGACTTGCAACCGAATGGGTTGATAGATCACTTCTTTTGTCATCATGAATATCAAGGTAAAGGTGTAGGGCGAGCTTTGATGGAGCATGTATTCGAGATTGGTCGATTTCGTGGTGTATCGAGATACTTCTCTGAGGTGAGTATTACCGCTAGGCCTTTCTATGAGCACCTTGGCTTTAAGTTAGTGAATGAACAGGAAGTCGAAATACGTGGCGTTAAGCTGACTAATTACGTGATGGAGAAAACCACTAAGTAGCCATTAACGTTATGTCTAGTGTAGGTAAAATTGGATATGCTCAACGCTTAGCCCAGTAGGTTAAAAAGGGTGTGAACTGTCACACCCTCAAAGAGTTTGGTTTGCCTGAGACTTTCTTTCTATTTGATTATTTCGGGAGCAAGACCGTATCAATTACGTGGATTACACCATTGCTTGCTTCCACATCAGCCGCAATCACTTTCGCATTGTTAATCATAACCGTGCCATCTTTTACGCTTACCATCACGTTTTGACCTTGAATTGTTGTCGCTTTGTCTATTTTCATAACGTCTGCCGCCATCACTTTCCCTGCGACTACATGATAAGTCAGCACGGCGACTAATTTGTCTTTGTTTTCCGGTTTCAAAAGCATATCGACAGTACCATCTGGCAACTTGGCAAATGCTTCATCGGTTGGAGCGAAAACGGTAAAAGGTCCTTCTCCTTTCAAAGTATCTACAAGTCCACCCGCTTTAACAGCAGCTACAAGTGTATTGAAAGAGCCATTTCCTACTGCGACATCGACGATATCTTTTTTCATCTCATGATGATTGGCGTTAGCGAATGCACTAAAAAAAGTGCAGCGACAAGAAGAGATAGAGACTTGCTAATTTTATTAATCATGTTGGAATCCTTTGAGTTTGTCCGTTATTTTCGTCAGGTATTACGAAAGGCTCAAAGCGATGGATCAATTTATACCAATCACAGTAAGTAAGTGATCAAAAATAGCGCAGGAAAAAAGCTTGAGAACAAGGCTGCTCTTTTCAATAAATAGTTTCGATAAGTAGTTATTCTACAATCAAAAAACCTAACGACGTTATCGAGATTTTTAACAAGCTAGGGTGAACAGTTATTTACTACGATTGGTATTATTATACCTTTGAGCTATTTGCTTCGAGAGCGAACTTTACTCTATGAACAGGCGAGTGAGGGCCTTCAATGGTGCATTTTTAGTATTTGAGTTTGTTATTTATGGGCTGTGGCGACTGTTTTATGGGCTATGACGATTATTCAATTATTTCTGTCACTTACGGTTGTAGCTACTCGTTGCTATCCGTAATATGAAAATTAGCTTAAGGATAGAAATAGACAGTAAGGAATCACTTTGGAAATACAAATTAGACATCTTGAAACCACAGACAACCAAGACATTTTTGATATTTATCGTCATTCATCAGTATCAGAAAATACTTCACAAAAACCTTTCCTTAGCTCTGATCAAGTGGAGCGATTGTTTGGTCATTCAGACCATTTCACTTTAGTCGCAGAAGTGTCAGGTAAAGTCGTTGGGCACATTACCTTATTCATGACGACTAAGGTGAGAGACCGACATAGTGCTGGCTTAGGGATTGCGATTCACCCTGATGCACACGGCAAAGGGGTTGGGAAGGCATTAATGAAAGAAGCGATTAATCAGGCTGATAATTGGCTTAATTTGGTCCGTCTGGAGCTAGAGGTTCATGCCGATAACAACGCTGCCATTGCTTTGTATGAACGAGTAGGTTTTCAGTTAGAAGGCACTAAAAGGCTGAGTACATTCAAAGGCGGGAAATACATTGATATGTTGTTGATGTCGAGGATTAGACCTGATTATCGTTGATTGTTAGACCTATAACGTCCTATTTAGATGAAATCAAAGAAGCTGGCAGTGTGCCAGCTTCTTTGGTTTGAACGAGATATTTTATAGACTTGTTCGTAATCGAATCTACTTGTTCACGTAATCTTTGAATTTCTGCTTCGTTTCAGCATCGGCTTTTTCGTACCAAAAATACAACATTTCTTCAGCGGTGTTAGCCGCATTTCCATCAATTTTTGCTGGAAGTGTTACAGGTTGAACAACCGCCGCTGTTGCGCCTACTGTTGTACCTATAGCTAGTGCAGCAATGCCGCCTTGCTGGTTGTATTCTTTTGCTTCTTGAGGGTATTTACGTCCAATTTGCATACCGTCTTTAACTAGCTTGTCTTGCTTAACGCTGATTTCATTCTGGTTCTCGTCAACAAGGCTCCACTCTAAGTTTTTAAACCCAGATTTTGCTTCTGCTGTGTTGCGGTATTTTGGCAGATCGAAAGTCAGTGTGGTATCAGTCGCATCGAATGTTGCGATAACAGCGTCGCTGTCTACGAATTCACGATCGTTACCTTTATCAAATGCAAGTTGATATTGGAATACGATTTGGTTTTGGCCATCTGGTAACGTCAGTGTTTTATGAGAAGAGAATAAGCCGCCGTCTAAGTCAGGCTTAGCTTCGTTAACCGCTAGAATATCAACACTGGATGGAACTTGGATTTCAACGTCAGCTAATACTGAAGGTGCAGCAACGATAGCTGAGAGTAGGGCAATGCTTTGGATTGTCTTCATAATCATACAGTTGTTAGGGTGAGTTAAAATACAATCGCACGCATATCTCTGTATTTCAAGTGATGTCCGTGGGATTTGAAAAAATTTGCGTAATCTTAACGTAACGGTCATAAACGAGGCGAGTTACAAGGCTATGCGAGTAAATGTATGCGGATAACCTTGTTCGTCACTCGTTTGTTGAAGGCTTATGTGGGACAGTTTTCATTGTTGATATACTGAAAAGCCGTGATAGCACTTGAGCTATCACGGCTTGGTTTCGCTTTCCTAGGTTGGTTAAGCTTTAGCTAATTATTTAGCTTGCGCTGCTGCCGCTTCTAGTTGCTTAAGTTTACCTTGAAGCATGTACGCATTCTGGTTGAAGTTACCAGGGTTCAACACTTGGCTTTGCTGCATTGGGTAGTCAGGTAGTGTGTTCATGAACTCTTGTACTTTGCCGCCTACTGGTACGAATAGCCACATATTGTCTGCCATCCAGCGTAGGTACATGCCCGATTCGTGTGGTGCTTTTTCGAATGGGTCAGCACGTAGGTGAACGACTTGAGGCCAGTTTGGTTGGAAGCGAACTGCATCAACAATGTTCCCGTCCATTACTGCGAAAGAAATCTTGAAGTCATTCCAACGTACCGCATTTAGTTCAGCGTTAGCAGAGAAGTAAAGCATGCTGTCACGAGGGCCTTTCTCTTCTTTACCTTGGAAGTAAGGTAGGAAATTGTAACCATCTAGGTGTACACGCCAGTTTTTACCGTTGTAAGTAGCACCTTTATCAGACGCTAGTTTCTCAACCACTTTATCATCACCAGCGGCTGCTAGAAGAGTCGGGATCCAGTCTTGGTGGCTCATGATGTCGTTGATCTTAGTTCCCGGTTTGATAGTACCAGGCCAGCGAACTAACTGAGGAACACGCATACCACCTTCGTAAGTTGTACCTTTTTCACCGTGGAAGTAAGTTGCACCACCATCAGGCCAAGATACTGTCTCTGCACCGTTATCGGTAGAGTAGATTACGATGGTGTTGTCTGCGATCTTAAGCTCATCAAGTTTGTCTAGGAGGATACCCACTTGGTCATCATGCTCTAGCATGCCGTCTGCGTAGATGCTGATACCCGATGCGCCTTGGTATTTTTCTTGTAGACGAGTCCACACGTGCATGCGAGTCGTGTTGTGCCAGATGAAGAATGGTTTGTCAGCTTTCACTGCTTTTTCCATGAATGCTAAAGATTCTTCTAGGAACTCTTCATCCGCGTGCTCCATACGCTTACGCGTCATAGGACCTGTATCTTCAATCTTACCGTCAGAAGTCGACTTGATTACACCACGAGGGCCAAAGTTCTTACGGAACTCAGGATCTTTAGGGTAGTAGTAAGTCTCTGGCTCTTCTTCCGCGTTTAGGTGGTACAGGTTACCGAAGAACTGGTCAAAACCGTGGTTCGTTGGAAGGTGTTTGTCTTGGTCACCCATGTGGTTCTTACCGAACTGAGCGGTCATGTAGCCCTGTTCTTTAAGAAGGTCTGCGATCGTTGGAGCCCAATCAGGGATGCCGTGGTCAGAGCCCGGCATACCGATAGTCAGTAGACCTGTACGGAAAGGTTCTTGACCGGTTAGGAATGCAGCACGGCCAGCAGTACATGATTGTTGACCGTAATGGTCAGTAAATAGTGCGCCTTCGTTAGCAATACGGTCGATGTTAGGTGTTTCATAACCCATCATGCCGTTGTTGTATGCACTGATGTTGAATACACCAATGTCATCACCCCAGATAGCAAGAATGTTTGGTTTTTCTGCTGCTGTTGCCGCTGAAGAAGCTGCTAATAAGCCAACACCTAATGCTAGTTTATTAATTTTAGTACCCATAAGGACTCCAATTCACTTTTAAGATTAATGCGTTAGAACAACACATCGATGAGCAAATGTTATTCTCAAAATTCCGTTCCGTCCTTTTATAGTGCTTATAACCAATCGTTATGATGTCTAGTTAACTTGTTGATTCATATAAGTTCTAGTGTGTTGCCAGAACAACCCCTTAGTTTGTATGTGTGATCCTTATCATGTTTGTTGCCGTAAACCTTATCGATGACTTCTGTATCCATATCTCGATGAAAATGACAAAAATATTAATAGCTTAGGTAATCTCGCGTATGCGCAAAAAATGAACTATACGTTGTAGGGCAGGATGCAAATAACTTACGAAGAGGTTTCTATGACAGCGAAGTATGGCGCTAAACGTCGATTAGCGATTTTGGGTACAGCAATGATGGCCGCGTCTAGCGCCACTTTTGCAGCAGAAAAGCCAAATATATTGGTCATTTGGGGGGACGACATTGGTCAATCCAATGTGAGTGCGTACACCTTTGGTTTAATGGGTTACAAAACGCCCAATATTGATAGCATCGCCAAAGAAGGGATGATGTTTACCGATTATTACGCTGAACAATCGTGTACTGCGGGTCGCTCTACCTTTATTACGGGACAAAGTGTATTACGAACGGGTTTAAGTAAAGTAGGCCTTCCAGGAGCAGACATTGGTTTGCAAGCGGAGGATGCAACGATTGCAGAAATGCTTAAACCTATGGGGTACATGACAGGTCAATTTGGTAAAAACCACCTTGGCGATAAAGATGAATTCCTTCCAACAGCACACGGGTTTGACGAATTTTTTGGCAACCTTTACCACCTGAATGCTGAAGAAGAACCGGAGAATGAAGATTACCCAACTGACCCAGAGTTCCGTAAGAAATTTGGCCCTCGTGGTGTGATCAAATCATTCGCTGATGGCAAGATTGAAGATACCGGTCCACTAACGCGTAAGCGTATGGAAACGGTCGATGAAGAAACGCTGGACGCGGCACTTGATTTCATGGATCGCGCAGTGAAAGCGGATAAACCATTCTTCGTTTGGTGGAACGCAACAAGAATGCACTTTAGAACGCACGTGCAGCCAGATAGCAAAGGCGTAACCGGTATCAGTAACTACGCTGATGGTATGGTTGAGCACGATCGACACGTTGGACAACTATTGAAGCAAGTGGATGAGTTGGGAATCAAAGACAACACCATCGTTTTCTACTCAACGGACAACGGTCCACACATGAACTCTTGGCCTGATGCCGGTACAACTCCGTTCCGTGGTGAGAAAAACACCAACTGGGAAGGCGCATATCGTGTACCAGCAATGGTTCGTTGGCCAGGAAAGATTGAACCGGGCAGTGTTTCAAATGAAATAATGCACCACATGGACTGGATGCCAACCTTCGTTGCAGCCGCTGGTGATGATCAGATCAAAGAGAAACTACTGAAAGGTCATACTGCGGGTGATAAAACGTTTAAAGTGCACCTAGATGGTTACAACTTCCTTCCTTACCTAACCGGTGAAGAAGAGAAAGGCCGTCGTTCGGAGATATTCTACTTTACCGATGACGGTGACCTTGCGGCACTTCGTTACAACCAATGGAAAGCGGTGTTCATGGAGCAGCGTGCGACGGGTACCATGCAAATTTGGGCAGAACCGTTTGTAACGTTACGTCTTCCTAAGCTGTTTAACCTCCGAATGGACCCATACGAAAACGCAGATATCACATCGAATACTTACTATGACTGGTTGTTGGACCATGCTTATATGTTTGTTCCTGCTCAAGCGTATGTTGGCAAGTTCTTAGAAACCTTTGCTGAATATCCACCACGCCAAAAAGCAGCGAGCTTTAGCTTGGATCAGGTTATGGAGAAACTTCAAGAGAACCATAATAAGTAAGCTTTGGTTTATTGAAACTGCTAACACGAAAGAGCTCTTCGGAGCTCTTTTTTTATGCGCATATCGATGAGTAAATACCAGTCGTGAATATGAGTCACAACAATCAAGCTCACTGCCACTAAATAATTGTAAATTCATTGTTTTTACGTCTACCTTATTAAGCATAAGGATGTATAAAAACAAGGAATGTTATGTCTGCATGGTTGTGCTCACTAGTGAACGGATTGAAACACCAGCGAGTTGCAGTATTATCCGCAATGTTGTCTTTACCTATGTTGTCGACACTCAGTGTCAATGTGTATGCTAATGAACAAGCTCCAACGACTGAAGCTACGCTTATTGGTTCAGGAACTTTAGATGCCAGCTCTCCCAAGGCTACGTATGTCGGTTCTGAAGCATGCGTTGACTGTCACAGCGAAGAAGTGGAAGCGTGGCAAGGCTCTCATCATGATATGGCGATGAAGCACGCCGACGATGAATCTGTGTTGGGCAACTTCGACGATCAAACCGTGACTCATAAAGGAAAGCCCAACCGTTTTTTTCGCAAGGGAGAAGAGTTTTGGGTCAACATCGAAGGGCCGGATGGCCAATTCAAAGATTACAAAATCAGCTATACCTTCGCCTTTGAACCTCTACAACAGTACATGGTTGAGTTTGAAGACGGACGCGTACAGTTGATTCCTTTCGCTTGGGACTCTCGCACTGAGGGCGAAGGCGGTCAACGCTGGTTTAACCTCTACCCGGATATCACCAACACCGATGAGTTTTACTGGACCAACAGTGGTCAGAACTGGAACTTCATGTGTGCCGATTGCCATTCAACAAATCTAGAAAAGAACTACGACAGCGCAAGCAATACTTACAATACCACTTGGTCCGAGATTAATGTTGGTTGTGAGGCGTGTCATGGCCCTGCGAGTGAGCACGTAGAACAAGCTAAGTTAGCAAAAGCGAATGGCGAAAAGGATGTTCAAGCCTCCGCGCATTATGGCTTTGATCGCGACTTGTCGAAGTCGGTTAAAGAATGGGTCTACCAAGAGGGCAACTCAACCCTACAACCAAAAGACATCATCCATACCAATCAGGTTCAAACCTGTGCGCAATGCCACAGCAGACGTACTCGGTTAAATGAAACTGGAGATCACGTTAACGGGTCTTTCTTTGATAAGTATCGTCTAAGTTTGATTACTCCTGAGCTTTACCATAACGATGGTCAAATCTACGATGAAGATTACGTTTACGGCTCTTTCTTACAATCAGTGATGGCAGAGAAAGGCGTTACTTGTACTAACTGTCACGATCCACATACTGCAGAACTGAAAATTGCAGAAGAAGCTGTGTGTAGTCAATGTCACATAGCCTCTGAATACACGCCTGAAAAGCACACATTCCATGAAGCGAATACTGAGGCTTCACAATGTACCACTTGTCACATGCCAGAAACGACGTACATGGAAGTTGACCCAAGGCGTGACCACAGTTGGCATATCCCACGCCCTGATATCAGCCAACATATTAAAACACCGAACGTCTGTACCAGTTGTCACGAAGATCAAACTGATCAGTGGGCTGATAAACAAATCGGTAAATGGTTCCCAGATTCTAAGTATCGAAACCAACAACATTTTGCTGTCGCTTTTTACGCGGATTCAATAGGGCACAGAGGAGCAGAAGATGCACTGGCGTATTCGGCTCAAGATTCCAGCTTAAGCAATATCATTCGTGCATCGAGCTTAGAACGTTTGGGCGGCAATACGGGTAAGAATACGCTTATCTCGCTAGCAAGAGCGGTGAAACATGATGATGAGATGATCCGTTTAGGCGTTGTGCAAGGCTCGTCTGGTTTCCCATTCACTGATCGTTGGCAGATTCTAGAGCCACTATTGAAAGACCCAGTATTGTCGATTCGCTCAGAAACCGCAGGTGCATTAGTGCGTTACTGGGGAGAAATGAATCCTTTGCAGAAAGACCAAATCAAGCCTGCATTGGAAGAGTACATTGAGATACAGCAGTTTAATGCCGACAGAGGGTTTGGGCGTACTAATCTAGGAAACGTTTACCGAGATTTAGGTCAGCACGACAAAGCAATTGATTTCTATTTAGGTGCTATCGAGATTGAGCCTTACTTCGAAAACAGCTACGCCAACTTGGCGGATTTGTATCGAGCACAAGGTAACGAAGCAAAAGCGTTATCGACCTTGAAGCAAGGTATTGAAGCTCAGCCTAAATCGAGTGTTTTGCCATACAGCACAGGGTTATCTCTGCTTCGTGTAAAAGATTACGAACAAGCAACGGAGTACCTTAAACAAGCTGCTGAAACTGCACAAACCGACCCACAATATTGGTATGTGTACGGATTGGCTTTGGAGAAATCGGATGTGCTTGCGGCAAGTCAATCACTGCACAAGGCTTACCAATTTAGCCGCAACCCACAGCACTTGTATGCCCAGTGTGAAGTGTTGGCGCGAAACAGCCATATACCGGGCGTACCAAAGGCGTTTGAGCAATGTATTTCATCACTGAGCAAAGTGGCACCGCCGGAGGCCATTAACCAATTGAAAGCTAAGTTTGAATAAAGCGATGAGGTGAGTTTGGCTGTTGTGCTTGCTGCTTATTCCGCTTGTAACCAATTATCGCGCTTATGAGCAATTATCACGTTTATAATTTATCGTGCTGATGAACAATTATCACGTGTATAACTAATAGTTATGGGGCTTGTGAGTAGGATGTACGCAGCCAGATTGAATTAAGGGAAGACCTATGAACCATGCACAACAAGCAATAAACCAACTGATTGAACAAACAGAGAAAAGTGTTATCGGTCAGAGCCACGTCGTTCGGGCTCTGGTGATAGGGTTATTGACTAATGGGCATGTGCTTTTAGAGGGACTTCCCGGTACAGCGAAAACTCGTTCAGTGAAGTCGCTGGCGAACCTACTGAACACCAGTTTTGGTCGAATTCAGTTTACGCCTGACCTGCTGCCATCAGATGTAACCGGTACAGAAGTGTATCAAGAGCTTGATGGAAAGCCTCAGTTGCATTTTCAACCGGGTCCTATTTTCAACAGTATTGTTTTAGCCGATGAAGTGAACCGTGCTCCTGCAAAGGTACAAGCGGCTCTGCTTGAAGCCATGGCGGAAGGGACGATTACGGTTGGTGGTCAAACTCATATTCTGCCAGATCTATTCATGGTGCTAGCCACTCAAAACCCAGTAGAGCAAGAAGGTACGTATCCACTGCCTGAAGCACAAATGGACCGTTTCATTATGAAAGTGACGGTCGACTATCCAGAAGATGAAGCTGAACGCGACATCATTCGACTTGTGCGCAGTGAGGAACTCGGTAGCGAGACGAGTTCAGAATTAGTCACCCCACAGCATATTGAACCTGAGTTGGTACTTGAAGCTCGCCGCCAACTTCCAGATATTGCCGTTTCCGATTTAGTTGAGAACTACATTGTGGCTTTGGTGATGGCGACTCGTAAGCCAGAGCGTTACCCAGAATCAAACCTATCAAAGTGGATTGAGATTGGCTCAAGCCCACGTGCTTCTATTTCATTGGATAAATGCGCTCGCGCTTATGCGTGGTTGCAAGGGCGTGACCACGTCACGTTGGACGATGTGCGTGCCATGTTGCCGACCGTATTAGGCCACCGATTCTCGTTGTCTTACGATGCATTGGCCGATGGTATTGACCATCAAAGAGTGGTTGAAGAACTGCTTGATAATGTTGAGATCGGATAACTAGGGGGCGTCATGGCGAAGCCAACACAAGCTCCCAAATCGCAAGGTCTTGATCCACGATTGTACTGTGATTATTCAAGGTTAGTGCGAATTCAGGCTCAAGCTGAGTCGTTTTCTCTGTTGCCTCATCTAAAGGCGGGCAGTGTGCTGTCGGGTCGACATAATTCCCTGTTTCGTGGTCGTGGTTTGAATTTTGAGGAATTACGTCACTACCAACTTGGTGATGATATTCGTAATCTCGATTGGAAAGTCACGATGCGAACGGGTAAGCCTCATGTTCGTAGCTATACCGAAGAGAAAGACCGAAATGTAATCATCTGTGTCGATCAGCGCAGTTCGATGTTCTTTGCTTCTCAAAACACCATGAAATCAGTTGTTGCGGCCGAAGTCGCGGCATTGTGTGGATGGCGAGTGCTAAAAGATGGTGACCGTGTTGGCTTTGTTTTAGCTTCTCATCAAAAACTCTTCCACACCAAAGCACAGCGTTCACAGTCTGATTTACTGGCTCAGTTAAAGCACCTTACTAAAGCAAATCAAAGCTTAGACGTGAGTGTGAGTGACAGCGAAGGAGTCGGGTTCAGTCAATGGATTGAACTGATAAAACGAATGAGATTAAAGCAGTCGACCTTAATCTTTATTAGCGATTGGCGCGACTGCCAAGAACAACATCTAGACCGACTAAAGCAGTTACAGCAACACAACGATATCTTGGCCATAATGGTCACAGACCCATTGGAACAATCATTACCTCAAGATCTCGCAAGCGCAAATTGGGTGGTGGGTGATGGTCGCTTTCAACTTAATCTGGATAGCCAATCTAAGGTTAACCTCGCAAGTGAAAGCCTTGCTCAAAAGGCGGCACTCCAGAAACAGTCCCTTGCTAAATTAATGGCGATGAAAAACCTCCCTTATATCGAATTAGATACGTCTGGAACTCATATTTCTCAGCTTCAAAAGCTGGTGGGAGGGCGTTAGATGGCCGTTGAACATACGCCTCCAAGTACTTATATCCTTCGCGATCTGCACGATGTCGCCATTCCCGAGAGCGTGAGCTGGATGCCGCAAACTATTGGCTGGAAGATCCTTGGCGTCATTCTGTTATTGGTCGCTATCTATCTGGCTTATCGCTTGGCGCAGAGATGGTGGAATAACCGTTATCGTAAAGAAGCGCTTAAAGAGCTCATGGTATTGGATGCGAGAGACAAAAACTCAACCGAACGAACCTTCAAGGTACTGAAAGTGGTACTCCGTTACCTAGACAGCAGCAATGCCAAGCTGTTTGGTCAAGCTTATGTCAATCGCTTGAACGCTTACCTGTCTGTTAGCGCTAACACAAGTGAAAACAGCAATGCGTTCTTTGCCGATGAAGTTTCGGGGTTATGGATGCAGAGCCTAATTGACCCTAAAGTACGTTTGAGCTTTGAACAGCGTTTAGAGGTGATTCAAACTGCGATGATGTGGCTAAAGCTTCATAAACGCGATGTACAAACAAAACCGAATGTACAGGTAATGGCTGAGGGGCAAGACAATGTTTGATGTTTTATCTGCCAGCTTTGAATTTGCGCACCCGCTATGGTTTATCGCGCTGCCTTTGCCGTTGTTAGTCTACTTTGCCGTGCCAGCTTACCGAACTAAGCAAATGGCTATTAAGGTGCCATTTTTTCGAGAATTGGTTGAAGCGATTGGCGAAGCACCGTCAAAAGGTGCCAGCCAGTTAACACCAAGCTGGTGGCAACGGACCACGCTCATTATTACTTGGGTATTGGTCGTGTGTGCGTTAGCGAAACCAACCATTCTTGGTGAGCCACAAATTCGTGAACAATTGGGTCGTGATGTGATGGTGGTGGTCGATTTATCCGGCTCAATGGCGGAGCAAGATTTTACCTCTCAGCAAGGCGATAAAATCTCTCGTTTAGATGCGACCAAAGAAGTGCTGGCTGATTTTGCGACTACCCGAAAAGGGGATCGACTCGGTTTGATTCTTTTTGGTGATGCAGCGTTTGTACAAACACCGTTTACAGCTGACCAAGATGTGTGGCTTGAACTGCTTAATCAAACCGATGTCGCTATGGCAGGGCAAAGCACGCACTTAGGTGATGCAATTGGCTTGGCGATTAAGGTGTTTGAACAAAGCGAAAAGCAAAGTGCTGCCGTTCAAGATTCAAGTGTTGATGCCAACGAAAAAGAGAAGGTCGTGATCGTACTAACCGACGGTAATGATACGGGAAGCTTTGTTGAACCGATTGATGCAGCCAAAGTTGCGAAGGCGAAAGGCGTTCGTATTCACGTGATCGCCATGGGTGACCCACAAACCGTTGGTGAAGTGGCTTTGGATATGGAAACCATCAAACGAGTAGCGCAAGAATCCGGTGGTGAAGCCTTTGAGGCACTTAACCGCGACGAACTTACCAAAGCCTACGCTCAGATTGGTGAGCTAGAACCACAATTATATGAAAGTACCACTTATCGCCCTAAACAGGGGCTGCACCATTACTTAATGGCGATTGTTGTTGTGATGTATCTGACTGCCTTTAGTCTGGCGACTTTACGTAGAAGGTCGCTTTTGGCTTCTAAAACTAAAAAATTGAAAGGAGAGGATGATGCCTGATTCTCTCACTCTGCAACAGTTCTTTACCCAGTTTCATTTTATCCGACCTTTGTGGTTGTTGGCCTTTATTCCGATGTTCTTCCTGTTATGGGTTCGTTGGAGAGAAGAAACTAAGCCGACGTGGAAAGATATTCTTCCCGTGCATTTACGTGATGCCTTGACGATTGGCGAAACAGGCTGGCGTAAGCAGTTGCCATTGAAGCTATTGGTGGTAATTGTAACTATCGCCATCATTATTTGTTCGGGCCCAACATGGCAGCGTGAGGCTTCACCTTTTGGGGAAGACAAAGCGTCGATGTTAGTGGTGCTTGATAACAGCGAATCCATGCTGGCGAAAGACTTACCACCGAGTCGCTTGGAACGCTCTAAACAGAAAATTAGAGACTTATTAGCAGCGCGCAAGGGCGGTAATACGGGCTTAGTGGTTTACGCAGGCAGCGCACACGTCGCGATGCCTGTGACTCAAGACAGCAAGGTATTCGAACCGTTTCTAGCGGCTATCACACCCGACATCATGCCGGTATCAGGTAAGTCAGCAGAAGAAGCGTTGCCACTCATAAATCAGCAATTGTCTGGTGAGCTAGGTTCGTCAGTGTTGTTGGTATCGGATGGTGTAAACCCAAGTACCATCAGAGCGTTCGAGAACTTCTTTAACGACAACACGTATCAGTTGCTTATTCTAGCCGCAGGAAACAGTAATGTGGTGAGCGATAATCCTGTCGACCTCGATTCATTACGGAATTTGGCGAGTAAGACAGGTGGACGACTGATCGAAGTGACCGTTGATGATTCGGATATCCAACAGCTCAACAACGCGGTTGAAAGAAACATGCAACTCAACGGTGAGTCTTCAATGCCTTGGAAAGACATGGGGTACGGGCTGCTTATTCCAATGGCTATCATTATGTTGTTGTGGTTCAGAAAAGGGTGGTTGGTTCAGTGGTGTGTTGTTGGCGTGCTGATTACAGGTAGCATGTATTCACCAGACACTTTGGCGAAAACAGTCAACTTAACCGCTGAGAAACCCGTTGTGGTGGAGTCGGTTACGGTTTGGGATAAAACAGCCCAATGGTGGTGGGATTTATGGTTAACGCCCGACCAGCAAGGTCAACGCCTGTTGAACCAGAAGGAATACCTTGAAGCGGCAAAACATTTTACTGACCCAATGCGAAAGGGCGCGGCTTACTACTATGCTCGTGATTTTAAGTTAGCTCACAGTGCCTTTTTACAAACCAAAACCGATTATGGTTTGTATAACGCCGCGAGTGCTTTAGCTCGACAGCGAGAATACCTTGCCGCGCGAGACCTTTTGAAGTCATTAAGCGAGAAAGAGGGTCTGTCACCAGAACTAAGAACGGATGTGGAGAACAATCTTGCTGTGCTTAGTGGCATTGTCGAAGAGGTTAATCGCACCAGTGAAAGCCAATCAGGCACAACTGATGGCCCTGAAGAATCTTTAGAATTAGATGACGACCAGCCGCGCACGGGTGATGGTGCAGAAGAGGAAACGGTAGCGGAATTGATGCTTAAGGAAACACTTAACGCGAATGAGATTTTGGGTAGCCAAGAGCTTGCCGACAAGTGGTTGAAGCGAGTAGAAGCCGATCCTAAGTTCTTCTTGAAATCCAAATTCCAAATTCAGTTAAGAGATCCTGCGCCTTCGATCGAGCAGATGCGAAAACAAGAACAGACGCCAAAACAGGAGCAAACCCAATGAGTCGACATGATTTAGCTCTTGAAGTAGTTCAAACAAAGGTAGGGCGCTCAGAGTCCTTTAAACTAACCAAGACCTTGCTTGTGTCGATGGTTCTATGGATTAGCACTGTTTTCCCTACTCTTGCTTCTGCGGCTGATATCTATGATCTGCAGAAGAGCGGTGATGTAGAACTGATCGCTTGGGTTGGAGAAAAACCAAAGTCAGGCGATAAGATAATGCCAACGAAAGTCAGCGTTAATGAGCAAGTGATTTTGAACATTGAGGTGGCGACCCCTCGCTGGCTAACGGGTGGTACGCGAATTGGCAGCATCGAAATCCCCAATGTTATTGCTAAGCAGCGCAACCAACTCGCGACGAACTACACAGAGCGAGTGGGTGGCACAACATGGTCACGTCAACGTTGGGAAGTGACGCTTTATCCGATGACTTCTGGCGAGTTTGTGATTCCTACAGTGCCTGTTCGTATCCAAGTTTCTGCTCCTGATGGTTCAAACGTTGGCGGCACGCTTTACACGCAGCCGATTAAGTTTGAAACCTCATTACCGTCTGGTGTGTTAAGCGATGAATCGCCTTGGTTTTCTGCGACAAACGTGGATGTTGAGCAGCAATGGCAACGTTCGAGCGAGGACTTAAAAGTGGGTGATGCGGTTACTCGAACCGTGACGATCAAAGCGAAAGACAGTTTGTCGGTGTTACTTCCCAATGTGTTGACCAATGAATCGACACAGCAATATCAAGCTTACCCTCAGCCTAATCGTTTAGATGACACACAAGAACGTGGTGACTACCGTTCCAGTAGAATTGAAGAGACGGTTTATGTGATTCAGCAAGGTGGTGAATTTACCTTACCGGAGTTCACATTCCAGTGGTGGGACAGCAAAAATCAGCGTCTTGAGAGCGTGGTAATAAAAGGCGAGGTGTTTGAAGCTAAACACACAGTCCAATCTTTCATCAAAGCTTACATGTCGGTCTTTATCAGCGTTGGCTTGGCAGTGGTGTTATGTGTTGCACTATTTGTTTCTTTGAAACGATATTACAAGAAACGACCAACACCGAGTTGGTTGGTATTACGTCGTTTGCTTAAGCAAGGTAATTGGTCTGCATTGAGAACCTTTATCTATCGTCAGTTGCGAACTCAAACTAGCCAGCTAGAACTCGGCAAAGTGAAACTTAGTAAAGCGCAATTTGGTAAATTGAATGGACAAAAACGTTGGGTGGAAGATTGCGAAGCACTTCAACAAGGGCGTGAAGATAGAAACGTATTTTCTCGTTTATGGAGAGGGTTACGTAACTTACCCAATGACACATCAAACTCAAGCAATTCTCGTTCAATTTTCGACCGCTTGAAAATCCCTAAAGCCTTGCCAGACTTAAAAGATAGAACTAAGTAGCAAACTTTAGTCATTCGCATCGAATAAAATCGGCAGGCTCTCTACTATAGGGAACCTGTTTCTTTAATATGGAACTGTATGAAAAGCACCGAACTCAATTTAATTCCTATATTTGTTGCTATCTATGAAGAGCAGAACTTATCTAGGGCTGCTAATCGCATGGATATAAGCCAACCTGCTGTGAGCAAAGCGCTTGCACGGTTGCGAGATATCTATGACGAGCCACTGTTTCACCGCACCACATCAGGCGTAGAGCCAACCACATTCGCTATTGATATCTACCCGGCAATGGCCGCTGCGCTAAAAAACTTTACGTCTACCTTATCCGCATCAAGAGATTTCGACCCCAAAACTTCAGGGCGCGTGTATTCAATTGCCTGCGTCTCGGCGGCGAGCTACGAAATGATGCCAAGAGTGATGCAGTTAATCAGCCAAGTTGCACCTGGTATCGCATTAGAAGTTCACCCTCTATTTACGGAAGATTACGAGTCTGATTTAAGGCTTCAAAGACACGATGTTATTATCGATATGACACCTAAAGGAAGAACCATGCTCAAGCATGAGGTGATTTCTAAAGAGGAACTGGTGGTGGTGTGCCGTAAGGACCATTCTACAATTGGTGATACGATCGATATGGAGCAGTTCCTATCAGTTGAGCATGTGGTTGTATCTCGTTGGCATGCACGTAAAAGCTTATTGAGTTCTGAACACTACAGTGACCTTGAAAAGCGCAGAATAGTCTATCGTGCTGCGGGTGTTGTTGAGATGCTGCCAGTTATTGAGGGCTCTGATTACATCGGAGTGTTACCTATGTCATCGGTGCGCTGTTTTTCTGAAAAGTACGCGGTTAAAACACTACCACTACCATTCGAATTGGAAGACCTCGATATGTGTATGATTTGGCACCCGAGTCGCACTAATGAACCTAGCCACAAGTGGTTGCGGGCTAAGATCAAAGCGGCAGCAAAAGACATATCAAGTTAACCTTTGAAGGGAGTTTAATGGAAAATGTTTGTGCGAATAGCCGTTATTCCTAGCACTGACATACGTTGATTGCCTAACAACAGGCAATCAAAAAGAGCCGCTTATCTGTTTTGACTGAGTCAGTCTGAATTGATAAGTGGCTCTTTTACTTGGTGTGGGTTTCGACATTAAAATGAAGAAACCTCAATGACGTCTATTATTCGGTAATTTCTTGCAGCACTTCTCCAATTGATCCACTTGGTTGGGTTATCCCTAGTTTGTTCGAAAGTGTTGGCGCAATGTCGTATGGCGTGATTGCCCGCGAGATCTTCTGAGCTTCAACGTCGTAGCCTGCGAAGATTACAGGGACATGTGTATCGTACTTCCATGGCGAGCCATGTGTAGAGGCGATTTGAAGGCCTTCCATATCGTTAATGTAACTACGCGGAGCAAATACCACATACACGTCACCTGAACGAGCAGGGTGGTAGTTGTTTTTGATTAGCTGCATCACATGAGTATCAGGCACTCGGTTTGCTGCAATATCGCTGCTTGATACTGCAAACGCCACACCCTTCACTTTCGCTATTTCATCGGCGATCGCTTCCTGCACTTTAGCTAGGTCAAGTTTCTTCTCTGCAATTAAATCGTGATTCAGATAGATATAAGGCTGTGCGTACAAGCGAATTGCGTCTTTGGTTAGACCAAATTCATCCTTCAATCGTTTCTCAACACCACTCGAGAGCAGTGTATCTTTATTGAAGTATTGAGCTTGATTGAAGCCAAGCGCATTTGCCGCAGGTGAAGATTCAGGGACACCATGATCGGCAGACAATACAATTAATGTATTTTTTAGCCCGACTTGGTTATCAACGGTTTTAAGAAGCTTGGCGATCGTCTTATCAAGTCGAATTAGGTTGTCTTCTGTTTCTAGGCTTTCAGGGCCGTATAAGTGCACCACGTAGTCGTTTGATGAGAAACTCACAGACAGATAATCGGTCACGTCACCTTGGCCTAACTTCTCTTGCATTAACAGTGTGCTTGCAAAATTTTCTGTGATCTCGTCACCAGCCGGGCTAACGGTTAGCGTTGTGCTGTAGTACTTATAACTTGCAGGGCCATAAGGGTGAGGGAAGGTGCGTTGGAAGTCACCGAGTTTCACTTTGTGTTCGGTATCGTGTTCTTGAAGCGTGTACTTCTCACGTGGTAATGAGAGCTCCCACTTCTGTTTCGAGTACTGAGCAGCAATTGCTTTCTCGTTCCAACGTGATACCCAATCTGGATACTCGTCGTAGTAATAGTTGCTGGTGACAAACTCAGATTGCGCTTTGGAGAACCAGAAGGCTTTACCACTGTGTCCCGCCAATGAGATTGCGCCGCGGTCTTTCACGGATACACCGAACACTTTTGATTTTCCACTATTGGAAATCGTCAACTCGTCACCAAACGTGGTGGAAAGTATTGGCTCAGGAGAACGTCCATCACCTTGTGCTGTCTTCTGAGTTGGGTCGATCTCAGTTGCTTTATCGACACCCGCACCAGAGGTCAACATTTTGTAGTTACCGTCTTCTACGTTATACACCAAACGTTCTTCGCTACGGTCAGACCAAACGTTACCTACCATGCCGTGTACGCTCGGTGGAGCGCCGGTTGCAAGCGACACATGGCCCACGATCGTTTCCGTGTTGCCATGTTGATAGTTCGCGTTGGTGTAGTAAGTGCCGTCATCCATTAAGTACCGGAAACCACCTTCACCGAAGTTGTGCTTATATCGTTCGATTAGGTCTGCGCGCAGGCCATCTACCGTGATTTGAAGGACTAGATTTGGCTTCTCTGCTGCTGAGGTAGGGAAGGCACAGAGTAACGCGAGTGTAAGTCCTGAAAGCTTGGTGTATTGCATAGAAGTTCCTTATTCAGCGTTGCCGCAGAGTTCTAACGTTTGGTCAGATTTCTAACGTTTGGTCAGATTTCTAACGTGTGTATAGTGCAAGTCGTATTTTAGTATTGCTTGTGAAGATTGTTGATTCATAACCGTTGGCACCTTTAGTTAGTTCATTCTTTAACTAGCTCACAGCTTTAGCTAGTTCGTATCCTTAACTAAACGCAGGCCCATATCTGACATAGTGATCGATTGGCTTGCGAAGTCGCGACGGTAACTTTCAGATTCGTTTTCGTCATAAGCAAAGCTGCCACCGCGAACCGATTTATGTGATAAACCAACGTCGCTGTGTTTTGCGTTGTTAGGATTGTCTGTTGGACCGAATCGGTAGAAAGTGTCATCGAAGGCATCAATCACAAACTCACCCACGTTTCCGGTCATGTCATATAAGCCTAGTTCATTTGGCTTCTTTAGCCCGACTGGATGTGCGCTATTTTTAGAATTTGCTGAGTACCACGCAACATCATCTAAGTTATTGGAACCACTGTAAGTATAGCCTTTGCTCTTGTTGCCACCTTTCGCTGCAAATTCCCATTCAGCTTCAGTCGGCAGACGGTATTCTTCACCTGTAAGTTCGTTCAATTGTTCAACGAAGTAGTTCGCCTGTTGCCAACTTAAGTTATTGACCGGAACTTGTGGGTTTTGGAAATAACTGAGAGATGAACCCATCACCGATTCGAACAATTCTTGAGTCACCTCAAACTTTGCAATGTAGAAACTATCTACAGTTATATTTCGTGCTGGTCGTTCTGCTTTGGTCGCTTCAGGATCGTTCGAACCCATGGTGAATGTACCACCTTCAACTAGCACCATTTCTTGGTCAATTTGTTGGGCGATGGGGTGTGTAGGCACGCTCGCACAGCCGCTTAGGAAAATAGTCATGGTGACGCTGCTGATCGCCGCTATTTGTTTGTAATTAAAAAATTTCATCACGTGCCTCGAATGTTCGAAATAGAGGGCAATTTTAACGTTTAAGGTCATTCCTATTGGTTATAAAGGGTATAACATGCCACTGATTGAAATAGGCATTATGATGGCTACAGACACTAAGATAGGTAGATAAATCATGCACATTACTCAAGGTCCACAATACAATGGTAAAGCGTCTAAACGCTTGCATGTTATGGCTAAGCCAATTGGCGCAGCGTGCAACATCGACTGTAAATATTGTTATTACCTAAGTAAGCAAGATTTGTTGGAGTACAAGAAAGGCAGTTCTCCGAGAATGGATGATGAGACGCTAGAAACCTACATCCGACAATATATCGAAGGTCAAAACACGCCTGAAATTATCTTCTCATGGCAGGGCGGCGAGCCAACTATGCTGGGTTTAGCGTACTTTGAAAGAGTGGTTGAACTACAGAAAAAGTACCGACCTGAAGGTGTGTTGATCTCAAACGATCTGCAAACCAATGGCACACTGCTCAATGACGATTGGGGCCGATTCTTAGCAAAGAATAACTTCCTGATCGGCTTGAGTATTGATGGTCCTGAAATGCTGCACAATGCGTATCGTGTTAACAGAGCAGGCCGTGGCACATTCAAACAAGTGATGGCGGCGGTTGAGTTGCTGCACAAACATCAAGTTAAATTTGCAACGTTGACTTGTGTGAATAACCTCACCAGTCAAAATGCACTTGAGGTGTATCGCTTCCTACGTGATGTGGTGAAGTCTCCACAAATGCAGTTTATTCCTATCGTTGAACAGAAAACCTTTAGAACGGTTGCGCCACAAACATCCCAAGTGAGTGAGCAGCTAAAACAAGGCGAAAAACGCCTGATCCCCGGCCATAAAGACTCGATCATGGAATCGTGGTGCGTGTCGGATTTAGCTTGGGGTAACTTCCTGATCTCTGTGTTTGATGAGTGGGCGAAGAACGACATCGGTAAAGTGTTCGTTCAGTATTTTGAAGCGAGCTTAGAAACGTGGATTGGTCGTCCGAATCCGCTTTGCACTCTGAATGAGATCTGCGGTAAAGGCCTAGCGATGGAGCCAAACGGTGATGTGTTCTCTTGTGACCACTACGTTTACCCTGAATACAAAATTGGCAATATCCACCACGAGAAGCTTGATGATTTAGCGTACAGCGCACCACAGCAAAAGTTTGGTTTCGCTAAATCACGCACAATGACCAGTCAATGTCAGCAGTGTGATTACAAGTTTGCTTGTCATGGTGAATGTCCTAAAAACCGCTTTATCAAAACTCGCGCAGGCGAACCGGGCTTGAACTACTTATGTGCAGGTTGGCACAAGTTCTTTTCTCATGTCGACAAGTCGATGGCTTATATCGCTCGTGCGATGGGGCATCCGGTTGCTCATGGCAAATTCAGTGATTCAGTATTGATGGCACATCGTGCAAAACAGGCGCAACAAACTACGTTCGAGACCAAGTTTTAACTCGTTCTTTGGATCAACAGGTCCAAGATAAATTTAATCAGATACGAGTCTAAGGACAGGCTAAGTTCTCCAGTTTAAGGTAATACTATGATGAAGAAGAGTTTAGCGACGGCTGTTGCTTTATTGGTTTCAACGTCCACATTGATTTCAACGTCTGCGATGGCTGCGAATAGCGTTCAAAAAACGGTTGACGCGCCAGCACAAAATATCAATCAAGTGCTTGAAATGACGGACACTCAAACCCGCATTCAACAGTTGTCTTACATGGCACAAGACCAGAATCAATCTGTTGAAAATCGTACTGGTGCACTGCAAGCGCTTGCTTCATACCCAAGCCAAAATGCGCTGGTGGCGGTGGCAAGAGGTTTGAAAGATCAAAACCCTGAAGTTCGTGAAGCGGCAGTTATCGGTTCTGAACCTTACCAACTTGAGCATCGTTGGGCGTTAATTTCCCCGCTGCTAAAAGACATCGATACCATGGTTCGTCACACGGCAGCGTCAAATCTGATTCGTGACTTTAATACGTTAGATGACCAACAAAAAGCGCAAATTGAACCACCGGTACAAGAGTTGATTAGCTTCTTGGAAACGCAAGAATCTGAAAAATTTCAACTGTTGTTTGCTGATGTTCTTCGCTGGCACAACGAGTGGGATAAGGCGGAAACGGTTTATCTGGAGCTCATCAACACTCATCCCAGAGACCCACAAGTTTGGTTGAGCTACGCGGACAACTTCCGAGTTCAGAATAAAGATCAACAAGCGGTCGAGCTATTGGATCGTGGTTTGAAGAATGTACCGGACAATGCAGCGATGCACTATTCTAAATCATTAACTTTGGTTCGCCTTGAAGACAAAACAGCAGCAGCCCACGAGATTGAAGTAGCAGCAGAACTTGCAAAAGATAACAGCTATTACTGGTACTTGAATGGGGTACTACAAGAAGAGCTGGATATCGACAAATCGACTAAATCGTTCGAGAAAGCGTATTTGATCTCTGGCTCTCCAGAACAGTTATACGCGGTATGCGATATTTATGTACGCTATGGCAATGAAAAAACAGATGATTGCTTGGGTGAGCTAGGTAAAGTGGCTCCTGATTATGTTATTGAACAGTTGAAAGAGAAACGAGTCGCGCCAAGCTCATAATCTTTAGATGGGTTAATGGTAAGCTGATAAACCGTTATTGAGAAAGCCAGTCGAATATTCGACTGGCTTTTTTGGATCTTAATTGCTGCAAGTGACCATCGATTTGAATTCGAGCTAAAAAACAAAACTCAACATGATGGTGTAGAGCAATGCATCTTTATCGGTTTTAGGGGCGTCAATAAAGGCACCGTTTGACCTACGAGCTTCGAAGAATTGCATTTCACCATTGATAGATATATTTGACATCAAGTCGTAATCTACACCAACTAAGTAGCTATTCCCTTCTAAGTGCTCATTGGCGTTAAATTGCGCGCCGTATACTACGTAAGGTGTAAATGCTCCTAAATGGTAACCTAGGCTGGCGTACATGGATGAAGAAACGTCACTGATTTGACCTTCGCTCGCCAATACCGCTTGGCCAAATTCATATTCAGCGCCTAGCGACCAAAGTTGGATGTGTTGGTTGTCTGCTGTTGGAAGCGTGCCAACGTTTTTAATTTTTGTCGTTTGATCGAAATTTGAATCAAGGAAAGATAAGTTCCAACGATAGTTATCACCACTTAATTGAAGGTTTGCACCAAACATTCGATTTGTTTCGAATTCCAGCTCGGTTGTCGAATTGAACTCTACTTCATTCTTATCTTTGATTCCGACAAATGGAGAGAGTTGTAGGGTAGCTTCATCGGTTACATCATGAGTCCAACTCACTTTGACACCGTTGAAAGCGGTAATACCAAGAACGCTGTTATACACCTCTGTCGGTGGTCTTGCCGTCATATAGGCTTGGCCAACATAATAGTATTCAGAGGCAAGGAATAGTGGCAGTCGTAATCGACCAATACTCACATCGAAGTCGTTAAATTCATAGCCCAAGTAAGCCCACTCGAGTTGAGGATCACTCCAATCATATTGGGGTGGTTTGACAACTTGTACGGAAGCTTTAAATGAGTTGTAAAAGTAATCGAGTTGAACTCCAAGTGTGGTATCACAGTCATAACAATTTTCATCGGTAAAACCATTGTTGATGATTAAAGGGGAGTCGTTATCTGATGTTGCCCAAGAAGTAGAACCAAATCCGCTTAACGAAAAATTATCGGTAAGTTCAATAATAGCGAAAGCCGGAGAGGCAATTGAAGCACATAGCACTGACGTAATTATTTTTTTCATATTATTTCTCCGAGCTTATAACGTATAGAACATTGGCATTTTCAGGGAGCGTCGAGAGCGGGGCGTACCCAATTCGATTGGGCTTGTCATCAAGCCAGTCAACCAAGGTTTCGGTGGACGCCGATTTAATCTCTCTTGGATAACGAGCTTTACCTGAGAAGGATAAGCTCGCCCAATGGGCATTCATTTGAGCTGCGTTTTTTCCAAGCAGTTGTTGGTAAAAAACTTCACGTTCGCTGCTGTTTTCAGGCCAATCAGAAAGTTCTACACGTTTACCATCGAGTCGTTTTGTTTTTCCTCTATACAGCTTCCTTGCTTTGTTTATCGATATTTCTTCAAATCCTGAATCTAAAGAGAATATGGCGTAATCTTCTGCGGCATGAGCTGGGCTGAGAAGAAGCAAGTTTCCTAATAGCCCTACCGCGACGGGCAATATGACTCTGCGTGGAAGTGTTTTTATTGTTTTAATCCAATCCATGGGTTTCTCCTAACAAGTCGCACTTTCTATTTGATGGAATAGCTTTTCTTTTCTTACGGGCTTCGCTACGTATCCATCCATGCCTGAATCAAAGCACTTTTGAATGTCATCATCGATAACACTGGCGGTTAGCGCGATGATAGGAGTTTTGCTTAAGCCTAGGTTTTTCTCATGCTCCCGAATCTCCTTAGTTGCTGTGAAACCGTCCATAACGGGCATCATGCAATCCATTAGTATAATGTCGAAACTACTGTCGTTTTGGTACATATCAACGGCAATTTGACCATTCTCTGCAATTTCAAAAGTGTAACCAGCCCTTGTTAGCATGACCGAAGCGACTTTTTGGTTAACTCGATTGTCTTCGACGAGCAGTATTCTTTCAGATTTGCTCGGAACCGGGTTTTGTTCTCTTTCCTCTGGCACAGTCCGTTTAGCTGCAGCATTAAGAATCGGCGTTACGGTCGCGGGTTTTTTCGTAGATTTAGTTTTGTAGGCAACAGGAAGTGGCATTGCTTCAACGGCGGCAAGTACTTTTTCTTTTAACATTTCAAATTTGAATGGCTTTGGCACATAGTCATCCATGCCCACGTCGAAACACCTTTGAATATCGTCATCAATAACACTGGCGGTCAGGGCAATGATAGGGATACGACGCTTGGCATTGGTCTCTTTTTCAACGCGGCGAATATTACTTGTCGCTTCAAAGCCATCCATAACCGGCATCATGCAGTCCATGAGTATTGCTGCGTAGTGAGGGTTCGATCTGAACATGTCCACGGCTTCCTGGCCATTATTCGCAAACTCGAATTCAAAACCACTTTTACCAACATGAAGCCCGGCAATTTTTTGGTTGACCTTGTTGTCTTCGACGATCAGAATTTTGTGTTGTATCTCTAGAGAAGGTTGGCTCGCCTCTGAAAGCTCAACCCGACCCTGTGTATCACAGAGCTCAACCGCTTTAATCAAACGTAAACCGAGTAGGGGCTGTGATACTTGAGCCGTAACACAATTGCCGATGTCAGCCGGCTCGCTCAAAAATGATCGAATCAAGCAGATAGTGATGCCGTTTTGGTGGAGCTTATCTAAGTCACTGGTATAGTCACTGGCTTGGAATGTGTCATCTTCAGCAAAGACAACTGTGATTGGGTTAGCGTGCTTTTGAATCGTGAGTTGTTGCGTAAGCTCAGCTGTATCTCTCGTTTGTTGGGTTATTTCTAAACCATAGAGGTTAAGGTCCCATTCTATTCGTTTAGAGAGCATGTTCGCGTTACCTAGAACATAAATGTCGGCGGTTGCTGTGCTTGGTTTTGGCAACATTAAATCAATGGGTAATTCTAGATCGAAGTAGAAACAACTGCCTTCACCTTTGACGGAGTCGAGTTGGATCTGACCACCCATAAGTTCAACAAGCTGAGTACTGATCGCAAGGCCAAGACCAGTACCACCGAATTGTCTGGTCGTTGAATCATCTTCTTGAGCGAACGGTTCGAATATCTGTTTCTGTTGCTGTTTATCGATACCAATCCCCGTGTCTCGCACAGAAAACCTTAGGGTGACATTGTTTTCTGCTTTGTTTAGCGTTTGGATTGACAGGGTAACGCCACCTTTTGCTGTGAACTTCACCGCGTTCGACATAAAGTTCATCAAGATCTGTCTTAATCGGTGATCATCGATCATCACGCGTGCAGGTGTGTCTGGGCTGATATCAACGTTCACTGATATTTTTTGCTCTTTAGCTTTTGGCGCGACAATAGATGCGATGTCGTAAATGGATTCTCTAATCGATGCCGAATGCGGGCTGATTAATAGCATGCCAGATTCAATCTTAGAGAAGTCTAAGATGTCGTTGATCAGGCTTAGCAGTAGTTGGGATGAGGTCTCGATCGTATCTACATAATCACGTTGTGTTGGTGTAAGTGGTGTGTCTGACAGGATCTCCGAAATTCCGATAACGCCATTCAGTGGGGTTCGAATTTCATGAGACATATTGGCCAAGAAGCTACTTTTCGCTTTGCTAGCTTGTATTGCGTGGTCTTTGGCTTCTTCGGCGTCTTCTTTCGCTCGCTCTGCGTCTTCTTTCGCTATCGTTAACTTCTCTTTTGCATGTTCTCGTTCGATGGTCAGTCGCTCTACTTGCTGAGCAAATAGGCTGAGTTCGTCTTTGCCTTGAATCAGTTTGTCCAAAGAAGGGCGGGTATCATCATTTTCACTTTTTAAGAACCTAAGAACTAGCCCAAGATTGTTGGTGACTTGTTTCGCTAAACTGAGGGTTAATCCCATAACAGTTGCTGCAAGCAACGTGACGATGGAAATAAATAGCGTTCTTTCTGTTTGAGCATCTGAGATCGCTTGAGCTACTTCGGCCTGGAACTCTTGTTTGATCACGTCACCTAAATTCTGCAACAGGCTTAGGCGAGCACTCATCGCATTGAGTCCGGTAGTGATCTCTTGTGGAGTTAATGCGCTTATTGTGGATGAACTATGAAGTGCGTGACGTATCTCTTGGCTTTTCATAAAAGCCTCATCTTTAAACACTTCAATCATGAGTGAAACTTGATGTGTATTGGCATTCAAGGACACAAATCTTTCTAAGAACAAAACTTGCCTAGCATTGAGGCTTTCAACCAACTCGGCTAGTTCAGAATCATACTCTTGATGATTTTGGTAAATATCGAAGAGTGAAGCGCTGAGCTTAAATTCTTCATTTGACCAAAACATCAACCACTCTAGTTGATGCAAGGCGGTGAGGTGCTGTTGAATCTCACGCTTGGTGATATCAAAAGGGACTTTCTCAATGGCTAGCAACAATTGTTGGTACAAGTCACTTTGCCATTCAATCGCATCCAGCTTATCGAAACTGTCGGTCGTTTTCATAGTCGACAAGGTTGCCTCACTGAAGTCGGCCAGCAGTTGGTTCACTTCTTCGGAACTGTTTAGAAATATGCTAGGTGAAAGTGCTTTGAGCTCGGCATTTACCTTAGCACTTCGATTAACGAACTCTTCAGTGTTTGGTGCCAAAGTACTTCGATACAAGACAGAGATATCTTCAAGGTAAATTGCTAACTGATTGGTTCGCTCAAAATCGTTTAACTGCGTCGTCAGAAAGTAAGCTTGTCTACCGGCTAAGAAAAGGAGCAATGAGATTGGTAGTAGAACTAAGCCAAAGAGTTTATGTTTAACTGAAAGGTTATTCCAGACCGTAAGTGTCGACATATTAAGGATCCATCCAACTGGTTTTATATAAAAACAGTAGAATAAAAATGCCGATATGGAAACTTTGAAACTGTAAATTTAATGGAAGTGTGGGAGGGGTATAAGTTCTTGTGATTCCTAAGCTTATTTTGAAATAGCTTCTCTTGCTAGCAATTTATAGCGTTTGGCGGTCGGTTTGATTTTGATGCTTATTGATGAGTATCTTAAAAAGCGAGTTAATTAGGGTGATTTTTATCGAGACTTAGTTCAAATAGAAGTTGCTCTAACACCGTTTTTGCAGAAGGTTCTAGTGCCCAAACACCGAGCATTCTGTTCAGTGCAGCGCGGTATACTCTGTTTTTGAGTAGGAAAGCGAGCGTACGCGTATCGTTGCTCAGAACATTTGATTGTACGACGGTTAACTCAGCTTTGTTCTCGATATCGATTTTCTGAAGATTGAAAGCGGGTAGAAAGGCACACTCATACCAAACTTCTATGATCTCTCGAAGTTCGATTTCCTCTTCAGGCACATCGCAGCCCTGAAGTTGATGGTTTTCAGGAATTGCGGATAAGTAAGCTACATCAAGCTTGTCTGCAACGAATGTGTACATTTGCTTCCTTTTTATCGGTGATTTTAGAGCGAATCATCTCTCTCACTTATGTTTTTGTCAATTACATCCATTTATCTAACGAGTAATTTGTGAATAAGCATCGTCGTGTTTAACTCAAGCTGTTTAAGTATTTGTCTGTTAAGCCAAAATATTTCAAGTTGCCATCAGGTTCTAGAACCAAACTCATATTGGAAGTAGCGATCAAACCGGGATCATTGGTCGAAAAAATGACGGTTTTATTCAGCAACTTATCGCTGAACAGGCGGTTAAAATACTGAGCGTTTTCATTTTCAGCCCCGTTGAACGGTTCATCAATGATTATCAGAGATTGCTCACAGTTACCTAAACCAAGTGCCAAACGCAGCTTTTGTTGAATGCCATTGGGAAGACCTTTGCACTTATCGACACTCAATTGAGTCGCCAAGCCTTCTGGCAGCCATTCGTCTAGCTCGAAGAAGCTCACCATCTCCTGCATTTTCTCTGTCGGAATCAATCCATTGTGTAAAATGAAATTGGTCTCCAAAGAACCTTCGAAAATGTGCAAATTGAAAGGGATGTAGTTAATCGACGTGCGATAGCGATAACTGTTGAATTGCTTAATGTTATAGCCATCGACAGACACCGCGCCCTGATAACGATCTTCTAAACCAGCCATGATTGAAATGAGCGTGGTTTTTCCACAACCAGTCGGGCCACATATGACGACTTTTGCACTGGGAGGTATCTTGAAACCAAGGTTGGTTAACCCTGTTGCTGCCCCTGTGTAACGGTGGCTGACACCACTGCCCACAATATTTCCTTGGAACAGCCGAATAGGCGGGCTTTTTTCTAGCGTTAGCTTGTCGTCATTCATCGACATTAAATTGTTTATCTGTGCCGATGACGCCTTGATGGATTGAAACTTAGAAATTGAGTTATAGATACCCATGATCGGGCCTAGTGCTTTCCAAACGAGAATAACGGTCGCAAGCATCGCACCCGCATCAGAAGTGCCTTCCATGACTCCGATTACTGCGGTCACGATACTTGCAGTACCAATCACCTGAATCAAACTACCGCCTGCAGCCTGAATTTTACTGTTGGTTACAGCAACATTCTCCGCATCACTGGTGCTTTGCATATGGGAGGCACTAAAACGAGATTGAACCACGCGCAACAAAGGCAAGCCTTGAATGGTCTTGATACCACGAAGGATTTCATTCCATTGATAAGAGACCATGGCGTTAGCGCGAGAGCTTTTAGATGTAGCTTGTGAGTAGATGTAACGAGAGTAAACACAGAACACCAACATTAATATTAAGCCACCCATCACCACAAGCGCTGCCGTGCCAGACATCAGAGCAATCGCAATGATGAATACAATCACAAACGGCATATCAAAGTAACTAAGGGTCGATTCTGCGGTCACTAAGCGGCGGAAGGTATCGATATCTTTCAAACGAGCCAACTGAGACGAAACCCCTGCGGTTGAAGTCATTGCGTAGGGCAGCCAAAGCAGTTTCGATATTACGGCTTGGGATATGTGAACCGCGAGATCTTTACCGGAGGTGGCAATGATGTTGACCCGCATCTTTTTGAAGAAGTATTCCGAGAAGCCGACGATCACGGCAAATAGGGTCAACCAATAGAGCGTGGCTTGAGAGCTCGAAGTCAGTGCGAAGTTATAGACACTCATGATGAAGAATGGCTGCAATGCACCGAGAATACTAATGACGAAGCTCAGAATGATCAGGCTTTTAAGTTCATTGTTGTAACGATAGAAAGCGTATTTTATCCAATTGCTTCTGTCTTGCGATTCCGGAGGTGGTTCGCGGAACAGACGAGAATATTCGCTAATAGAAATCAGCAAGCAGGGCTTTTTACACATTGGGTATTCAATGGTGTTGTTGTTCGTGTAATCAAACAGCAGCAACTTCCCATCTTTTGTCCCTAAGAAGATGGCACTGAGGTTTTCTATCTCAATAAAGCACGGGTGAGGATATTTATCGATATTCTCGAGTGTCTTTAGTTTTGTCACATCACAGCGGTATCCAAGGCGCTCTATGGTTGCTGTAAAGCTGTCGCCGTCTTTGGGTTTTGGAATAAAAGCATCGCTGAGTATAGCGGGCGTGCCTTCCCATTCGAGTGCTATCAAGGTGTAGGCCAAACCACGAATAAGTGGCGATTGACTGTAACGTTCGTCGTATCCACTAGATTCAAAATCCAAAACACGTTGCGGCACATTATTGAAGTCTACTAGGATACTCATTGGTCACCTCCGGTAAGTTTTACGCGTTTGAGGCGGTGGTTAAGTTTATCCATCTTGTTGCTAGCGATAATTAAGATCTTGTCATTGGCACGATAGGCGGTACTCGTGAGGACGACGCGTGCGAACTCTTCATCAAAGACACAATCAATGTCATCGAATATCAATACACGTTTACTGGCGAGCAGGGCTCTGACTAATAACAGAGCATATCCCACTTGGCGAGAGAATGGATTGCGCATATGCCCTTTGAGTTCCGTATAAAAACCAGCAGGAAGTCCGTCAATTTGCGCCTTGATGTTCATGGTTTCACATAAGGCGAAAGCCGTATTGTTCAGGCTTGGACGGAAACAGGTTAGGTTATCAATAATGGTCCCTTCCACGAATGAACTTGTTTTATCGACCATCAGCACGCTGTTACGCCAAACGTTGTAGTTTACGTCACTCAGAGGCGTGTCATTAATCATGATGTCCAGTTTGTTATCATTGTTCTGACGTGTAATACAGTTAGCAAGGTGGGTCTTACCTGAACCACTTTTCCCTGTCAGCAAATAGGCCTGCCCGAGTTCGAACTCGATACGCTGCTTTTCAGAATACTTAACCGAAATACGTTCAACTTCTGTTGTTTCATGTTGGTGTTCAACAGAGGCGGCCAATTCAAGGAGGTCAGCGATACGTTGGATATGGAGTTTGTTTAACTCCCAGCGGCTTGCGGTACGCATCACTTGTTGGTAGGGCGCAAAGTAACGGTTGGTCAACATGATTATCGCGGCCATAATGCCTTGGCTTGACTCCATATTGATAACGGCTGTTGCCAATACCACAACAACACAAGCAATCGAGAGTTGTTGGATGAGCGCTAAGATCAAGCCAAAATTCGATTCAATCTGTTCGTATTTGATGTTTTCAACTTCACGTTCCTCGACCATTTGTGTCATCAGGCTTTCAACGCGGTATTCCATGTTTCGCGCTTTAATATCAAGCGGGCTAGAGATGATCTCAATGATTTTGGAGGTAGTTAACCCTTCGATGTCTGACTTATTCTGCAAGCTACCAATTTTCTGTTTGGAAAGGCTCCAAGCGAAAATAGCTAAAATTAGCGAGGCAATCAGAAGCGTCACGCCAGCCCATATGTTGATAAGGCCAATAATGAGGATGGTTATAACGCTGACGGCAAGATTGATCAGCGCTCGAACTGATTCGCCACCAAAGAAGGTTTTCAACTCAGGAATGGTTGAGATTCGTTCTAGGTATTCGCCCGGTTCTAAGCGGCGGAATTTTGAGATCTCAGCCAAACAGATGGATTGAAATACCTTATTGGTTAAGTTGGTCTCAAACTGCCTCATGATGACAGAGGAAATCTTCTCTTCCTGATTTTTTAAGTGATAGTCGAGGAAGATAGAAATCAAGATAATCGCGAACAATAAGAACAGAGTATCTTGAGCTTGGTTGGGTAATACTCGGTCAAAAATGATCAGAATAGAGAAGGGCAGTACCAAGCCAAACAGGGTCGATATTATCGTTGAGAAAGTCAGATAACACTTATCTGCCATGTTGATCTTTTGCGAAAACTGCTCAGTTTGCATTGCGACCTCCTTTCCTCAATGACTCCGTTGAGAGAAGGTGTTTAGGCACCAAATCTTGATTGTCTCGTCCCTCAATATCGCTCATCAATTGCATGATGCTCTCTATCGATTGAATTGAGAGTATGCCTTTAATTTGCTCAAGCTTGATGGTCTCGATGATGTAGTCGTATCGTGCGCTTTCATAGTCTCTCAAAGCACTGAACAGTTTACTTTCCGCGGCAAGTAAATCGGTGATGGTACGCGTGCCTAATTGGTAGGCTCTTTGAATCCCTTTATAAGAGGCGTAGTTGGCGCGAATGATGTTTTCGAAACTGCTTATAGACTGCGAGAAATCGTTAATGTTGAGCACTGAGGTATTCACGCTGTTACGTGTGGTATAAAGCGAATCTTGGTAAAGCAGCTCAGTACGTTCGATGGCCGTCGATGATTTTTGATAGCCATAGTAATCAGAACCACCAGACAAGATAGGCACGGCGAGGTTTAAGCCAACACTGGTTGAGTTACTTTCACCTGTTGCTGTAATGTCGGTTTTATCGTAGTTATTGGCATCATCGTGTCGATAGCTGGCTGAAAGCGAAACGGTCGGTAAGAAGTTCGAACCGCTCTCTTTTAAGCTTCTGCGGCTTCTCTCTACGTTTTTCTTTGCCACCAACAAGTCGTTATTCAGCTTTAACGCCTGATCCATGATCGTGCGTTGCTCGGTTTCGTTGATCTCTTTTAACGGCACGCTTTCGTATATGTCTTGCGACGGAGTGATAGGGTATTGAATTTGAATAGAGAGCCCGTTGAGAATGACACGACGATCTTTCTGCAAGGTTCTTAGTCTGTTCGACACACCTTCTTTCTGAGCAATCACTTCGTAAAGCTCACTGGCTGCGGTGTTACCTAGCTCTACATTGCGTCGCATTTGATGTTCACGCGTTTCGGACGATTTAAGCTCAACCTTGGTCGCTTTAATTTGGGCGTTGTTTTTTAAATACTCAAAGTATTGAGACCCGATTTCCGAAATGGTGCTTTGGACTTTGTTCTCGTGTTTAATCTCTTCAATATTGAAGTCGAGTTTTGCCGTCCCATATTTAAAAATGTCACCAAGATTGAATATGGATTGGGATAACGAAAGGCTGTAGCTGTTTGAGTTATAGCTAGAGGTTTCATCGGGTACGCTCGATAGCAAGGTTTCATTCTCGTTCCATGTGGTATCGGCAGCACCATTGAGTGAAGGCAGAAATTTAGAGCGACTGATCCCAATGTTGTATTCGTTCTCTTCCACACCTTTATCACTGGCGCGAAGAGACAGGCTGTTTTGCAGGCCGAGTTCTACCGCCTCAAGCAAGGTAGTCGCCGATGCTGAAGGTGTCGTGCTGAATGCGAGTGCAGCTATGATGCTGCTAGTTAAGTTTCTGTACCGCCACATACTTGTTGATCACCTTGATGATTTGGTCGCTTTTATAAGGTTTGCTGATCACGTAATCCATTCCGGCCTCAATACAAGCCTGGTGTTCGTTACTGCTGGTCAATGCGGTTGCACCTATGATGGTACAAGGGTTTTTCTCGTTCTCTTGTTCGAATTGGCGAATGCGTTTTGTTGCTTCGATGCCGCCCATACCCGGCATGATGCAATCCATGAAGATGATGTCAGAACGTTTATTCATGAAGTGCTTCACGGCATCGGCACCATCGCCAACGGTGTCTGGTTCATACTCTTGTTTGGTGAGTATTCGTTTAAGTAAGATTTGTTGAACTCGGTCATCCTCTACGATAAGGAATGAGCTGTTCTCCATCTGCTCTTCTGATGCTTCTGCTTCCATAATGGTGAGTAAGTTCGGAATAAACTCATAAGGAATCGCAGGGGAGTTGATGATCTTATCGACGAAGCTGTGACACTCTTGTGCATGCTGAGTATTGGTTACTGAAAGCAACAGCTTGGTATTTGGGTGACTCTTAAGTTGAGATTTCACCGTCTTACTCAACGATGGCAGCTTGTTGGGTTCAAAAGTATCGGTGAGCATAATCGCATCGTAATCACCAAAGGTCTTCGCCGCTGAAAACAACTCATTTGCAGTGCGGATTTCAGTGATATCAAGCCCCAAGTTACTGAGCATTTTCTTCATTACATCGATACGAACTTGTGTATTGGCGCATAGCAGTAAACGCTTGCCGTCGAAGCGAGTTTTCTCTGTATGGAAATTCTTCGCCTTGAGATCAAGCTCGATCTGAAAACGCTCCTGTGTACCCGATTGGAACCAGTGACTTTCGTAATACCCGTAATCTTTTAATACGCTTTTCGCTAAGTCGTCTGTGTTAGCAGTATGGTGTTTATGATCGCTCCAATGGAGCTTATTGAGTTTGGCAACAGAGACATCTAACGTTGAAAGGAAGTTAAGATTGATGGTGACACGTGTATTTTCCATATCCGAAGCGGCGCCAGACTCTATTGTCACGAATAACTTCTTGTTTGATTTAAGTTGGATGGCGTTAGAAAGTTGCAGAAACAAGATCCAGAACAAGCTGGTGGATTGGCCTTCAACACGGTTCGGCAAATTGTCAGAGATAAAGCAGTCGAGTTGACCTTCGTTCCTCTGTACTTTGGCGCTGATATGAATCATCAATTCAGACAACACGCTCAGTAGCGAGAATTCCTTCGACTTACTTTCCGTACCCTGTGAAATCAAACGGTTATAGTTTTCTGCTAACTCAGATAAGGTACTACACGCAGAGGTAATATCCTTCGCCATCAATACGCCGTTTTCATCGGTTTCTTGAACCAGATATTGGACACCGCCGTTGATGGTGTTGGTGATACCGCGGATCTCATACCCGATTAGCGCATACAGTTGTTTGTAGAGGTCGTTATTGCGCTTTTGGTCTTCCAATTTACTGAAGATCAGTTTGAGGTGAGAGTAGATCTGGCGTTGCTTCGGATTGATGCTCACTTCATTCAGAAGCTCTTCGAGTCTTTGTAAGTCGAGTTGTTTCAGCTCTTGATAGAGGGCATCGAACTCATAGTCGATTTCTCGTTCATTAGAGCTGGATTTCTTCAGCTTTAACATAGCAACTGAATTCGATAGGACCGTGATTACTGCCAGTATCACGACCACCATAAACAACCAGATAAAGAACTCGTTTTTCTCTGACATCAAGTCGCTCGCATGGTTGTTGAACATGGTGCGGTAGTTGTCGTCCATTTGTAGGTAGTTGTTGGTCAGTGACAGGTATAAGTCGAGTACGTCGTTGCGTGTTTTAGTGCTGTCGGAAAAGCGATTGATCGCTAATTCAAGTTGGGTGTATTCAGTCGCGCCAACCAAGCTGAACTCAGTTTTGTTCAAAGAAGCTAGCGATCTAAATTCATCTATTTCACGCTTCAAGTTAACTAGATTGAATTCGTTAGTACCACAAGTGTCGGTACTTAAGCACTGCTGTAGAGTTTGAATATCTTGTTCGATGGTCTGATTAAGCTTCTGAGCTTGTATGAGCAGTGGGGCACTTTGCACTTGAGCAACCGAATCTACTTTTGACCAAGAAAAGTATAAATAGAAAGCGAGCGCCGCCAGTACTACGCTGAACAATATGCTCAGACGTAGAGCTGGTACGGAAATGTTATAAGAAGGTTTTCCGCTCATTGATTACCTCTCATCGAATGCATCTTCGATGGCTGACATCACAGGTTTTGCTGCGTATTCGATCACGCGACGCGAGCCTGTTTTTACGTCGGCGGTAAATTCCATATAAGGTGATAATTTGTATTGAGTGCCTCCTCGTTCAAGAAAATTTCGATCAATCTCAATCTCTGCCAAATAGAATTCGGCATCTTCTTCTTCGTATGATGAACGGCTAATTGAGGCGATGGTTCCCTCAACAAATCCATATTTTGCGAAGTTATAAGTATCCATTTTTACTTTTACCGCTTGGCCAATTTCGACAAACCCCATGTCTTTACGCGGAATTTTCGCTTCACCGTGTAGGGAGTTATTGATTGGTGCAATATCAGCGATACTCTCGCCGGGTGGTATTACCGCAGAACGGAAGTTGAAGTGTAATTTGTCGACCACACCATCCACTGGTGAGTAGACGATTAAGCGGTCTACCTTATCGGAATGTTGTGGTTGCAAGATCCGTTTTAGTTTGAGGTCTTTATTGGCCTGGATGATCTGTGCTTGGTACTCAGAGTTGCGGTTCTCAACTAAATCTCGATGTTGTTTTTCGAGTTTGTCGAGCTGGAAACGTTCGTTCATGACGGACTCATCAAGGTTTTCAATCTCACGAACCATATTGGATTCTTGTACTTTCATATTTAGAACGTCGACATAGGACGCCATCTCTTCTTTATAAAGCGTGTTTTTGATGTTGAGTTGTTTGCGAATGAGCGAGAGTTGGTTCTCTGAGCTTTTGCGACGCTTTAGCATTGATCCAATCAGAGAGTTTTTGTGTTTAATATCGTGAGTGATCAGCTCTTCGTTGGAGCGGTTCTTCGAGAACTCTTGCTGCCACGTATTCATGTTGACTTGAACTTGTTCTGGGTACTTTTCGATGTAAGAAGCAAAGTTTGGTTCGATCATGTCACGTAAGCTTTCATAACGAATTTTATCGAGTTCCAACTGAATGATTTCAGTGTTCACTGTATCGAGTTGGGTGTTACGGTCGAGTGAGCGGATTCGAGCAATAGGCTGGCCTTCATACACAACTTCCCCTTTTCTCACTAACAGCTCTTCTAAAATACCGCCTTCTAGGTGTTGAACTTTCTCAACATCAGACTCTAGTAACAGCTCGCCACGCACAGAAACGACAATGTCGATGCGTGCTTGTGACGCCACGGCGATAGCCACCAAAGCAAGCAGAAAAATGATGAGCAACGTCTTGTGAACGCTTGTCATCGCACTTGCAAGCACGATGGTGTCATCTGCTGTGACCTTGGAAGCCTCGTTGTTAGAAACGAGCGCTTTTCTGAGGTGATGCTCTATTTGGTTATTGCTCATGACCTACCTCGATGACTCGTCATCTACAACTTCCTTAATATCCAGCAAGTGATTGATTTGTCCATTGACGTTTTGTAGTTCAGTTTTCACATCTTCTAAAAGCGCTTCCGGCGCAGGGAATTCGTGTTTACTCAAATGTTCCAACTTGGCCATTTTGGGCGGCAGGTCTTGGTCGCATAACAAAGTTAAGATGGTTTTCAATTTTTTAGAGTAGTTGTTGAGTTCATCAAAACGATTACCTTTATGAAGCATCTCTATGTTCATCGGTGCGTCCGAAAAGTCCTTATAAAAGTCGCCTAGCAGCAATTGCAGCCCTTTGTGGTTGTTGTCGATTGAACGCAATAAATTCGTCATGTCTATCATCATTCCACTGCCTTAATTGCCTTAATTGCTTTAATCACAATAACTAAGGATCTTTAAAGGTAGTTTTCAAATTTTTTTTACTTCTTTATGCATAAAAAGAAAATATGAAAAAAGTTGTATAAAAACTTGGTTTTTCAAAATGGTGTCCTTTAATGCCTCTAAATACGATCAGTAAGCTAGTAGCAACGGAGGCTGTAATGGCAGGTGAAAATAACCAAAACAACCAAAATGAAGATCTCAATGACGCGGTAGAACAGACGGACACGAACGACGCGGGTACACCCTCCCAACAGCAGAATCAACAAAATCAACAGAACACGATTGCGTCTACGGTAGCGACGGGTGCTGAAAATACCGACGCGGCAGACGAAGTGAACCAAGCGTTGGAAGACAATCCAAGTGGTGCTGGTAATTCAGAAGAAGCAGCGGCTTCTGGTGCTGCTGTTCAAGAAGAGACGCCAGAAAGCGATGGAGATTCAGATGCAGCTCAATCTAATGTAGTCGGTGGTGCGGCTTCGGAAGCTGACTCGGATAATGCTGCTGGCAGTGGTGGCGGAGCAGGTGCTGGCGCTCAAGCCGTAGGTGGCGATAACGCAGAGGCTGCGACAGGTGGAGCCGACGCTGAGGGTAATGAAGAACAAGGCCAAGCAGCACGTACATCTGCAGCGCCGAGTGCTACATCTTCTGAATCGGATGGCCAACAAGTCGATGATGATCTCGATTCACAGACAGTCGAAGAGACATTTGCCGTTGATGTTCAAGCTTCAGATGAAGAGACCATCAGTGAAGTAGAGGATGACTTTGATTCTGAGACAGTAAGCGAAACGTTCAAAATCCAAGTAGAAAGTGAAAATGATGCGCCAGAAGCAGAACAAGATCTGGCTTACATCATGGATGAAGATGGATCCATAACATTTACTCAAGAACAATTACTCGAATACGCAAGTGATGTTGATGGTGATGAGCTTGTTGCTTCAAACGTTCAAGTCGGCGCAGATGCAACGGTTCAAGATAATGGTGACGGTACATTCACAGTTGTACCTTCCGCTGACTTTAATGGCGAGCTAGACCTTACTTTTGATATCAGTGACGGCCAAGAAACCATAAGCAGCGCCATTGATCTAACAGTTCGTCCTATCAATGACGCGCCTGTACCAGAAGATAAAACCTTTGAAATTGAAGAAGACGGCACACTTATCTTCACTGACGCTGACCTATTAACAGGTGCGACAGACATTGAAGGTGACAACCTTACGGTTGAAGGTGTGACCTACGACGGTGGCGACGGTATCCTTACTGACAACGGTAACGGCACGTATACCTTCGCTCCGAATGAAAACTTCAATGGCGACGTAAACTTCGTTTTTGATGTGTCTGACGGTACAGATACGGTGTCAGCGAACATCGATGTGAGTGTGACTGCGGTTGATGATGCGCCAGTATCGGGTGACTTAGCATACTCAATCGATGAAGACGGTTCGATTCGCCTAAGCCAAGAGCAGTTGCTTGCTCAAGCCTCTGATGTGGAGGGCGATGATCTAACAGCAAGCGACTTAACCGTCGGCGGTGATGCAACCGTTACTCAAAACGATGATGGCAGCTTCACCATCACGCCAGATGAGAACTTCAATGGTGACATCGATATCAGCTTTGATATCTCAGATGGCACTAATACCGTTCAAGCCTCAGCTGACCTAACCGTTAACCCAGTAAACGACCTACCAGTGCCTCAAGATCAACAATTCAGTGTTGAAGAAGACGGCACGCTTCAATTTACTGATGCAGACCTGCTTACAGGCGCAACCGATATTGAGGGTGATGATTTAACGGTTGAAGGTATCACTTATGAAGGCACTGATGGCGTACTGACTGACTTAGGTGAGGGCTCATATAGCTTTGCGCCAAACGAAAACTTCAATGGTGATGTGAGCTTTAGCTTCGATTTGTCAGACGGTACCGATACGGTGTCTGCAAACATTGATGTTAGCGTGACTCCTGAGAACGATCCGCCAGTTGCGGGATCAACGTCTTACACCGTAAATGAAGACAATTCGATTACCATTTCTGATGCACAACTATTGGCAACATCTTCAGATATTGAAGGTGATGTATCGATAGACAGCGTGACTTACTCGGGTAGTGATGGTGTCCTTGAAATCAACGGTAACGGTACTTACACCTTCTCGCCAAACGAGAACTTCAATGGTGAAATTGCTCTAGATGTCGTGGTTGCCGATGAAGAAGATGCAACCGATGCGACAACTGCGGGTATCAGCGTACTTGAAGTGAATGATCTGCCAGTCGCAGGTCCAACGTCTTACACCATTGATGAAGACTCAGTACTGACCTTCAGTGAGTCACAAGTGCTACTGAATGCTTCTGATGTAGAAGGGGATGTTGAGCTTGTTGGTATTAACTACAACGGCCCTGACGGTATCTTCTCGGTAAATGGTGACGGCACTTGCAGCTTTGCACCGAATGAGAACTTTAATGGCCAAGTTCAACTCGATGTGACCATTCGTGATGAAGATGGTGCAGAAGTTGATACCGTCATCAACGTGGATGTTCTGCCAATTAACGATGCACCAGTCTCGGGTGATTTGGCTTATAACGTAAACGAAGACGGTTCAATCACATTGAGCCAAGATCAGTTGCTGTCTCAAGCGTCCGATGTTGAAGGCGAAGACCTAACTGCGAGCGACCTAACGGTTGATGGAAACGCAACGGTAACCGCTAATGATGATGGCAGTTTTACCATTGTTCCAGATGCGAACTTCAATGGTGACGTTGATATTCAATTCAACATCACGGATGGTACTGACACGGTGCAAGCAACCGCCGATCTTACGGTTAATCCAGTTAATGACTTGCCGGTTCCTCAAGATCAACAATTCAGTATTGCAGAAGACGGTACGCTGCAATTTACCGACGCTGACCTGCTTGCTGGTGCCACCGATATTGATGGCGATGACCTCACCGTAGAAGGCATCAGCTACACAGGCGGTGACGGTGTATTAACAGACCACGGTGATGGTACTTATACCTTTGCACCAAACGAAAACTTCAATGGTGATGTCAACTTCAGTTTCGATGTGTCTGATGGTACAGAAACGGTTAGTGCAAATATTGATGTGAGCGTGACACCAGAGAACGATCCACCCGTTGCGGGCTCTACCTCGTACATGGTCAATGAAGACAACGCCATAACAATTTCTGATGAGCAATTGTTAGCAAACTCTTCTGACGTTGAAAGCGCGGTATCGGTTGATAGCGTGACCTACAGTGGCACCGATGGCGTGTTCCAAGACAATGGTGACGGCAGTTATACCTTCCTTCCTAATGAAAACTTCAGTGGCGATATCAGTCTTGACGTTATTGTTGCTGATGAAGACGGTTCGATTGATGAGACCACCGCGGGTATTACCGTTCTAGAAGTGAATGATCCACCGGTCGCAGGTCCAACGTCATACACCATTGACGAAGATTCGGTACTGACGTTCAGCGAATCTCAGATTCTAGTGAATGCCTCTGATGTTGAAGGTGATGTAGAACTAGTCGGCATCAATTACGATGGGGAAGACGGTATCTTCACTGTAAATGGTGATGGTACATGTAGCTTTGCACCAAACGAAAACTTCAATGGTCAGGTTCAACTGGGTGTGACCATTCAAGATGAAGATGGTGCGACGGTAGAGACACAGATTAATGTCGATGTACTACCAATTAACGATCCACCAGTATCGGGCGATTTGGCTTACACCATCAACGAAGACAGCTCAATCACACTAAGCCAAGATCAGTTATTGGCGCGAGCTGGTGATATTGATAGCGAAAACCTAGAAGCTATTAACCTTTCGACCGATGAAAACGCAACCATCCAAGAAAACGACGATGGTAGCTACACCATTACACCAGACGCTGATTACAACGGCGACCTAGACTTGAGTTTCGATATCATCGATAACGATGGTGGTGAGGTTCAAGTTGGTCTTGATATCACAGTGAACCCGTTGAATGACTTGCCACAAGCGCAAGATCAACAGTTCACGATTGAAGAAGACGGTACGTTACTATTTACCGATACTGACCTACTTGCTGGTGCGTCAGATATTGATGGTGATGAGCTGTCGATTGAAAACGTGCTCTACACGGGCGCTGATGGTGTTCTTAGTGATAACGGTGACGGCACTTACAGCTTTGCACCAAACGAGAACTTCAATGGTGATGTTCAATTCTCATTTGATGTTTCTGATGGCACGGGTTCAACAGCCGCCCATATTGATGTAAGTGTAACGCCGGAGAACGATCCTCCTGTAGCGGGCTCGACAGCTTATACAGTTCAGGAAGATGGCCAAATCACGATCAGTGATGAACAGTTATTAGCGAACTCTTCAGATGTAGAGGGTGATGTTGCTCTATCGAGCGTTACTTACGCTGGTGACGATGGTTCGTTCGTTGATAACGGTAATGGCACCTACACCTTCACGCCAAATGAAAACTTCGACGGAGACATCTCTCTAGATGTTGTCGTCGTTGACGAAGACGGCGCAACGGCGACAACGACAGCGGGCATTGATGTCATTGCTGTGAATGACGGGCCTGAAACGTCCGGTATTGAAGCCGAAGTCGACGAAGATAATTCAATCACTATCACTCAAGAACAGCTGCTTGCGAATGCGACCGACGTGGAGGGTGATGAGTTAACTGCGTCTAACCTGCAAACCAACGACCCTGACGCGACGATTGTTGCTAATGACGATGGTTCTTTCACCATCACGCACACTGAAAACTTCAATGGCGAGTTAGACTTCACATACAGCATCAGTGATGGTGACAATGAAGTCCTGACCACACTCGATCTAACGGTTAATCCAGTTAATGATGCGCCAGAAGCGGGCGAAGAGATCTTCATCCAAGCGCAAGAAGATCAAACGGTTGGTGTGACGCTTCGTGAAGAACCTGCACTACGTTTAGACCAAGCGCCAGAAAACGGCATCATTGAAGCGAATGTTAATGATGAATGGGTGGTGCTGGAAGTAGGGCAAGAAGTTCCTGCCGACACAGAAGTACGCTTTGTACCAAGTGAAGACGCTTTAGCTGAAGGCACGCATACCACACAAATTGGTACTTTCGACGATAACGCGAGCGTAGACGATTGGGGTACAGAAGTTGACCCTTACACTCGTGAGTTCTCAGATGGTGACTTAACGGTTACGGTTCAAAGTAACGATGATCCTCTTGGTGCATGGAATGGTAACACCCACATAGGTCACGGCCTTGGTGATACCGATCGCCAAGGGTTGAGTGGTGATGAAAAACTGACTATTTCAGTTGAAGGTCAAGACATCAATGAAATCAGTTTCCACCTAGATGGTTTAGGTGGTTGGTTCATGGAAGAGTCTCGTCACTTTACGGAAGTAGAAATCAAAGCGTTCAATGAGGACGGTGACCTAATTGACTCGATGACTTACCACAAAGAAGACCGTGGTACTTTCGAGACAGACTACACGTTAACGGTTGACCAACCAGTGTCTTACTTTGAACTCGGTACAGTTCAAGGAAATGGTACTTATGTTGTTCAAAATATGACCGTATCACAAACTTGTCATGATGAAGCTGTGTTTACATCGATTGGTGTAGATGGCTCAGAGATTACCGAAACGGTTGAGTTGAATATCCATGCGGGTGACAACGAAATCGAACTAACGGCTGATCTTCCGAATATTACTGTCGATACCGATGGTTCTGCCCAGTTTGCTTCGGTTGTGATTACCGAAGAGCAACTACTGGCGCAAGCATCTGATATTGATGGCGACGACCTTGATATTGAAAATCTCGAGCTAGTGGGTGAAAACTCAGAGCATGCAACACTGATTGACAACGGTGATGGTACTTGGACGGTGACACCAGATGAAAACTTCTACGGTGAAATTGAGCTGGGTTACCAAGTTTCTGATGGTGAACTGACTGATGACAACATAATTAACATCAACTTTGAGTCAGTGAATGATGCGCCAATCGTTTCTGGTCCAATGGTTCTATCGACAGACGAAGACCAAGGTATTGCGTTCAGTGCTGATGATTTACTGGCGAACACCACAGATGTAGAAGGTGATGCGCTGTCTATTTCTGACATCACTTACGGTGGTGATGACGGTGATTTAGTCGACAATGGTGATGGTACATTTACCTTCATGCCGAATGAAAACTTCAATGGTGAAATCGACATTGATTACAAGGTATTCGATGGCACCGATGAAGTTGCAACCCATCTAGATCTGACCGTTGTACCTGTTAATGATGTGCCGGTTCCGGGCGAGCCATTGCACACCCAAATGCTTGAAAACGGCTCTATGATCATCGAAGCGAAAGACCTATTGTCTGGCGCGACCGATGTTGATGGCGATATCCTGCATGTTGAGAATCTACTGCTTGTTGACCAATCACAAGGTACATTAACAGACAATGGAGACAATACTTTCACATTCGAACCTGCAGAGGACTTCTACGGTGAAGTGAATCTGACCTTCGATATCAGTGACGGTCAAGCCAGTGCACCAAGTACTGCAAGAGTAGACGTTGAAATTGTCAACGAAGGCCCTGAAGTGAGCGGCCCAATTGAAGCCGCTGTTGATGAAGATGGTTCAATCACTATCACTCAAGAGGATCTGTTAGCGAATGCAACGGATGTCGATGGCGATAACCTTGAAGCGGTTAACTTTGCGACCAACGATCCAAATGCGGTTGTTGTAGAAAACCCAGACGGTAGCTTCACGATTACACCAAGTGCTGATTTCTTTGGTGAGATTGAATTTACTTACGATGTCACTGACGCGATCGAAACTGTTGCAGCTGACCTTAACCTAACCGTAAACCCTATCAATGATGCACCAGACGTTCCAGACATGTCTTTCACAACGGAAGATGGTCAAGCGATCACCATTACAGAAGCTGAACTATTAGCACAAGCGACAGATGTTGAAGGTGATGAGCTTTCCGTACTGAACGTGACAAGTGCGAGTGATACGGTAGATGTGACAGACAATGGTGATGGTACATACACATTAACGCCAGAGCAGGGCTTCTTCGGCAATGTTGACTTAACGTTTGATGTGAGTGACGGCACCGACGTGGTGGCTGCAAACATCGACCTAAAAGTTGAGTTCGTTAATGATGCGCCAGAAGCAACGCCGATGGTTGCGGATGTCGACGAAGACGGTTCAATTCTCGTTACACAAGCGATGTTGCTGGAGAACGCGAGTGACCAAGATGGCGATGAACAGTTTGCGAGCGCGCTAGAAACCAACGATCCGAACGCCAGCATTGTAGACAATGGCGATGGTACTTACACAGTGACACCTTCGGAAAACTTCAATGGTGATATCGCATTCACGTATGAAGTAAGTGATGGTGAACTCAGTACCGCCAATGACATGACATTGACCGTGAATCCGGTGAATGACATTCCAATTGTTGCCCCAGGCATGTACCACATCGAAGAGGATGGCAGCATCCTGTTCACTCAAGAAGATCTATTGAGCGGCGCGATTGATATTGATGGCGGTGACCTCAGTGTTACTAGCATCAATTATTCTGGCGATGAAGGTACAGTCACCGATAACGGCGATGGCACGTTCAGCTTCGTTCCTGAAGAGCATTTCAGTGGTGATCTGCAGTTCAGCTTTACTGTGACGGACGGTACGGATGAGGTTGAACAAGACCTCAACGTCCATATTGAAGCAGTTGCGGATGCGCCGGATCTTGTGATAACCGATGGCGACGGCGTTAATGTTGATGACCAAGCTATTTTGGTTGAGCCAGGCGGCATTGTTGAGCTTAATATTGCGGCTGCGCTAGTAGACCAAGATCTATCTGAAACACTGACCGTAACTGTAGATGGTGTGCCTGAAGGTTCGGTTATTCAATACGATAATGAAGGCGTTCTGAATGACCAAGAAAACGGTATCACCAGTTACAACGATACTGAAATCACAGTAACGTTTGAAGGCGAAACCGCGGGATACCAAAACGCAGCGGGTTACTACAAAGTCGATGAAGACGGCAACATCACAGGTGTTGAAGTTGTCTACGAGAATGCATCACAAGTGGGTGGCGGCGGTGACCTTGTCCCTGGGCAAGATCAGTTCAGCCTCCAAGTAGAGGAAGGTGAGAGCTTTAACCTATTCTTAATTCCAAACGGACATCAGCACAACGACTTTGATGCGATGCAAGACGGTCAGTATGAGTTCCGTGCTGAGGACGGTTCGCCTGCGAACATGGATACGGTTGATCCTCAACTTGTGTTTGTGGCTGCTGATGGAACCGAAACCGTGGTTCAAAGCCAGAATGGTGACGCGATCTTCCATGGTGGTTCAAGCTCTCAGCTAAACCAAGATGGTATCGAACATACTCGTACTACGGTTAATGAAGACGGCGAGCTGGTTTATGGTTTTGAAGATTTGTATGGCGGCGGTGACGCTGACTACACAGATTTCAACTTCACAATCGATGTGGGTGAAGTGAACAGCCAAATCTACAGCGGTGAAGTGACCGTTGGCCCTGATGGTACGGTGAACTTACCGACAACGGCTATCGAAAATTCACTACAAATCCAGTTACCAGAAGACTTCAACGAACAGCTTGAAGTTCATGTAACGGCAACCGCAACAGAGCTATCGAATGATGATTCTGAAATGGTCTCTCAAACCATCTACATTAACGCGACAGGCGCGCACATTGAGCACGTACCTGAAGCACTTCCGGTTTCTGCAACAGTAGAAGAAGATGGTTCTATCACCATTACGCAAGAAGACTTGTTAGCCAATGCTCGTGATCTCGATGGCGACCAGCTGACGGCTCTGAATTTAGCAACCGATGATGAGAGCGTTACGATTACCGATAACGGTGATGGTACGTACACATTAACGCCAGATGCTGATTTCAATGGCAATGTTAGCTTTACGTTTGATGTATCTGATGGTGATGATGTTGTCTCTACCAACCTAGAGCTAACGGTTTCACCTGTGAACGATGGTCCAGAAGCACAAGACCAGACATTCACAGTCGGCGAAGATGGCGTGTTAACGTTCAATGACCAAGACCTATTAACAGGTGCGACGGACATTGAAGGAGATGACCTAAGTGTTGAAGGTGTAACTTACACTGGCACTGACGGTGTCCTAACCGATAATGGCGATGGCACATACAGCTTCGCGCCAAACGAAAACTTCAATGGCGATGTGAACTTCTCGTTCAATGTATCAGATGGTACCGATACGGTAACCGCTAACATTGATGTGAACGTGACGCCAGAGAACGATCCACCGGTTGCGGGTAGCACGTCTTACACGGTTCATGAAGACAACTCTATTACGATCAGTAACGAACAATTGCTAGCGAACTCTTCGGATATCGAAGGCGAAGTCGCAATTGATAACGTGACTTACAGTGGTAGCGACGGTGTTCTGGAAATCAACGGTGACGGTACATACACCTTCTCGCCAAACGAGAACTTTAATGGCGAAGTTAGCCTAGATGTTGTCGTGACGGATGAAGATGGAGCGACTGAAGCAACAACGGCGGGTATAACTGTCCTTGAGGTGAACGATCCGCCAGTTGCTGGCCCAACGTCATACACCATCGATGAAGATTCAGTACTGACTTTCAATGAGTCTCAAGTTCTGCTGAACGCTTCTGATATTGAAGGTGATGTTGAGCTTGTTGAGATCAACTACGATGGCCCAGACGGTATCTTCTCAATCAATGGTGACGGTACATGTAGCTTCGCTCCGAATGAAAACTTCAACGGCCAAGTGCAATTGGATGTAACCATTCAAGATGAAGATGGCGCTCAAGTTGATACGTTTATTACGGTTGATGTATTACCAATCAACGACGTACCAGTATCAGGCGACCTGGCATACAGTGTTGAGGAAGACGGTTCGATTACCTTGAGCCAAGAGCAGCTTCTTTCTCAAGCGAGTGATGTAGACGGAGACGACCTTACTGCTTCTAACTTGATTGTTGATGGAGACGCGACGGTTGTTGCTAACGATGACGGCAGCTTTACCATTACGCCAGATGCGAACTTCAATGGTGACATTGACCTAACGTTCGACATTAGCGACGGTACCGATACGCTGGTTGCGACGGCTGACCTCACCGTTAATCCAGTTAATGACCTTCCACAACCACAAGATCAAACGTTCAGCATTGGCGAAGACGGCATCTTGAACTTCACAGATGAAGACTTGCTAACAGGTGCTACCGATATCGATGGGGATGACCTATCGGTTGAAGGCGTTACTTACACAGGTGCCGACGGTGTTCTTACTGACAATGGCGACGGAAGCTACAGCTTTGCGCCAAACGAGAACTTCAATGGTGATGTGAACTTCAGTTTTGATGTTTCAGATGGCACGGATACGGTTCAAGCCAACATTGATGTCAGCGTGACACCAGAGAATGATCCACCGGTTGCAGGTAGCACGTCTTACACCGTTCATGAAGACAACTCAATTACCATCAGCGACGAACAGTTACTTGCTAACTCTTCGGACATTGAAGGTGATGTGGCCGTTGACAGCGTGACTTACACTGGCGCTGATGGTGTCTTTGAAGACAACGGTGACGGTACTTACACCTTCTCACCAAACGAAAACTTCAACGGCGAAGTTAGCCTTGATGTTGTCGTTACCGATGAAGAGGGTGCAACTGAAGCGACCACCGCGGGTATTACTGTACTTGAGGTGAACGATCCACCAATCGCAGGTTCAACGAGCTACTCAGTCAACGAAGACGAAGTTATCACCATCAGTTCAGAGCAACTGTTGGCGAACGCTTCTGATATCGAAGGTGAAGTGGCGATTGATAGCGTTAACTACACAGGTTCAGACGGTATCTTTAGCGACAATGGTGACGGAACATTCAGCTTCGCACCTAACGCTAACTTCGATGGCGATGTAAGCCTTGATGTTGTCGTTACTGATGAAGAAGGCGCAACCGCAACTACCACTGCAAGCATTGATGTTCTGCCTGTTAACGATGCTCCGGTATCGGGCGACTTGGCGTACAGCATGGACGAAGATGGTTCAATTACCTTGAGCCAAGAGCAATTACTTGCTCAAGCGAGCGATGTTGACGGCGATGACTTAACAGCGGCTAATCTAACTGTTGGTGGTGATGCGACCGTCACTGCAAACGATGACGGTAGCTTTACTATCACGCCAGATGCTAACTTCAATGGCGACATTGATTTGAACTTCGACATTACCGATGGTGATGCGACGCTTCAAGCAACGGCTGATCTTACCGTTAACCCTGTCAATGACTTGCCAACTGTCGGTGAGCCACAGTTTGTGACTCAAGAAGACACGAGCTTTACCTTTACAGAAGAGCAACTGCTGCAAAATGCGGGCGACATTGATGGCGATAACCTATCGGTTGAAAATGTGGCTTCAGATAGCGGTACTTTGGTTGATAACGGCGACGGTACTTATACATTCGCACCGAATGAAAACTTCGACGGCAATGTGAATGTGACGTTCGACGTGAATGACGGTACAGCGACAGTACCAGCAGAAGCGACGATTGATGTTCAATCTGTGGTTGATATGCCAGAGCTGTCGATTGCGTCTGACTTGGTCATTGCTTCAGACAACTTCGAGTCTGGCTCAAACGGTTGGAATACCGGTACTGAAAGCTCACAAGGCTTCGAATCAGGTGACATGCTAGGTCGTATTGGTGGCACTGGTGGCGATGAAGCTGTCAGCAAAACTTACGACATTCCAAGTGATGTGAGCGAAGTTAATATCTCGTTTAGCTTCTATGAAATTGATTCTTGGGATGGTGAGTCGTTCCAAATCTTTGTCGGCGGCGAAGAGCTTACTTCGTTAGACAACTCGGCGTTCCAAACTCAAGATGGCACGACAACGTTGTACGATTCAGCGGGCAATGAAGTGGGTGAAGTTGTTCACGGCGTGTCGCAAGGTGAAGGCTTTAGTGGTTGGAACGACCAAGCACACCAAATCAACCTAACGGTACCCGTTGAAGACGGCCAACTTGAGTTAGGCTTCGGTTCAACCTTGAACCAAGGTGTGAGTGATGAGTCGTTTGGCATCGATAACATTGAAATCACAGTGTCTGACGCGGATTACCAAATCATTGGTACCGAAGATACACCTATACCACTTGATATTGATGCGGCGCTTACTGATACCGATGGTTCAGAAAACCTTGCTATCTTGATTGAAGACGTGCCGGAAGGCAGCTCGCTTTCTGCAGGTACTGATAACGGTGATGGCACTTGGTCATTGCAACCTGGCGAGCTAGAAGGGCTAGAGTTTATCCCTTCAGGTGACTTCAATGGGGATGTGGTTCTAACCGTGAATGCGACGTCGACTGATGTTGATACGGGCACCACCGCAACGGCAACACAAGATGTGACGATTCACATTTCGCCAGCGAACGATGCTCCAGAAGTTGATGGTGACATCAGTGCTGTGACAGCCGAAGATAACAGCATCACGCTAACTCAAGAGCAGTTGCTAGAGCACGCTGTTGACATTGATGGTGATGACCTATCAGCAATCAACCTAACCACCAATGATGAAAATGCGACCGTTCAAATGAACGACGATGGCAGTTTCACCATTACACCGAGTGAAAACTTCAACGGTAATATCGAATTTAGTTACGATGTAACCGATGGGGAAGACATGGTCGCTGCAGGCCTAGATTTGACAGTAACACCTGTCAATGATGCGCCAGAGCCACAAGACCAAGCATTCACTATTGGTGAAGATGGGGTTCTTAACTTCTCTGACGCTGACCTGTTAACGGGTGCAACGGATGTTGAAGGTGATGACTTAACGGTAGAAGGTGTGACATACACGGGTCCTGATGGCGTTCTTACTGATAATGGCGACGGAAGCTACAGCTTTGCGCCAAACGAGAACTTCAATGGTGATGTGAACTTCAGCTTTGATGTGTCAGATGGCACGGATACGGTTCAAGCGAACATCGATGTGAGCGTGACGCCTGAGAACGATCCACCAGTGGCGGGTAGCACGTCTTACACCGTACATGAAGACAACTCAATCACGATCAGTAACGAACAGCTATTAGCCAACTCTTCAGACATTGAAGGTGAGGTTGCGATTGATAGCGTGACTTACACTGGCAGTGATGGTGTGTTCGAAGACAACGGTGACGGCACTTATACTTTCTCGCCAAACGAGAACTTCAATGGGGATGTGAGCTTAGCGGTTGTTGTTACCGATGAAGAAGGGGCAACAGAAGCGACCACAGCGGGAATCACTGTACTTGAGGTGAACGATCCGCCAATCGCAGGCTCAACCAGCTACTCAGTCAACGAAGATGAAGTTATCACCATCAGTGCAGAGCAACTGTTGGCGAACTCTTCTGATATTGAAGGTGAAGTGGCGATTGATAGTGTTACTTACACAGGCGCTGACGGTATCTTTACTGACAACGGCAACGGCACATTCAGCTTTGCACCGAACGCAAACTTCGATGGCGATGTTAGCCTCGATGTAGTGGTGACAGATGAAGACGGTGCGACAGTAGCCACCAGCGCAAGTATTGATGTTCTTCCAATTAATGATCCACCAGTATCGGGTGACTTGGCATACAGCATTGATGAAGATGGTTCGATTACTCTGACTCAAGAGCAGTTGCTATCTCAAGCCTCTGATGTGGATGGCGATGATCTGACCGCAAGCAACTTAAGCGCAGGCGATAATGCAACCGTTGTTGATAATGGCGATGGCACCTTTACGGTAACGCCAGATACGAACTTCAATGGCGATATCGACCTAAGCTTTGATATTTCGGACGGCACTGAGTCGATTGTGGCGAACGCCGATCTGACGGTAAACCCAGTCAACGACTTGCCAACGACATCTGATGTTTATGCGAACGTTGATGAAGATAATGTCATCACTATCACGCAGGAGCAGTTACTTGCGAATGCCGCTGATATTGAGGGCGATGACCTTGTCGCTTCCGACTTAACCTTAGTGGGTGACGATGCAACGATTGTCGATAACGGCGATGGCACGTTCTCAATCACTCCAAGCGAAAACTTCAATGGCTACATCGATGTTGCCTACAGCATCAGCGATGGCGACACACCAATTGCCGCTAACTTAGGCTTGACCGTTGACCCAGTGAACGACGCGCCAATTGTTTCTGCTGATGTGGCGATAACCATTGAAGAAGACGGTTCATACACCATTACTCAAGAAGAGCTCCTACAATTCGCGACTGACATTGAAGACGATGACATGACCGCAATTATCGGAGAGCAAGGCGATGAAACGACCGTTACCGGTACTGTGTTGGATGCTGAAACTGGCAATCCAATCGCAGGTGCGGATGTCACGCTAACCGACAACGTAGGTCATTCTTACACGGCGGAGACGGATCAATCCGGTAACTACTCTGTGAGCGGTCCTGTTGTTGACCAAGGTACCGTCACTATTGAACAAGAAGGCTCAATTACTAGCAGCTTCCTAGTTCCAGCAGGCGAAGATACCAATGGTGGCGTGACTGCAATATCTGAAGTCCTTGAAGAAACAGATATGCGTATCGTGGTCACATGGGGTGACAGTCCACGTGATATGGACAACCACCTATGGCTCTACGATACAGAGAATGGCAGTGAGCTAGACCATATTTACTATCGCGACATGAGCCATGATTTGGGTGAAGGTAATGTCGTTCAGCAAGATGTAGATGACACGAATGGCGGTGGTCCTGAAACCATCACTATTCCCAATTATCAAGATGCTGACATGCACTATTCAGTACACAACTACACCAGCAGAAGTTGGGATGTGGATGGTGTTGAAGATGTACAGGTTCAGGTATTTGTTGGCGATACATTGGTTGAAACCTTTAGCCCTGATTTATCTGAAAGCCCATCGGGTGACCACTGGCATGTATTCGATATCGTGAATGGCATTATTGTACCAAGTCAAGATGTCGGCACTCAAAATGCGTTCGATTTGCCAACGGCAGAAGAAGCGCTTGCGAATGAAAACGGTATTGATATCTCAGAATTGCTAACCGGCGATGAAGGTGATGACTCTGGTGATACGGGCGGAAACGAACCAAGTGTTGGAGATGTTTCAATTGAGAACGCTCTTATCACTGACAATGGTGACGGTACTTACACCATTACACCGGAAGAGAACTTCAACGGTGAATTCTCGATTAGCTACAACGTAGACGATGGTAATGGTGGGGTTACTCCAGCGGAACTAGACGTGACCGTAACAGCAGTTAACGACCTGTCTGTAATCTACGACCACGACTACACCATTAATGAAGATGGCTCGCTAACCTTTACCGATGAACAGCTATTGGCTGGTGCAACGGATATTGACGGCGATGACCTTTCTGTCGAGTCGGTTAACTACGAAGGCACAGACGGTGTGTTCACGGATAATGGCGATGGTACTTACACCTTTGCGCCAAACGAGAACTTCAATGGCAGTGTCGACCTAACTTACGATGTGAGTGATGGTACAGATGTTGTATCGGCGAATATTGATGTTCAAGTGGTTCCAATCAACGACGTACCGGTAGCAGGTTCTACAACTTACAGCGTTGAAGAAGACGGCAGTATCACCCTAAGCGATGCGCAACTTCTGGCGAATAGCTCGGATGTTGAAGGGGAAGTGTTTGTCAGCGATGTAAGCTACAGCGGCACTGATGGTGTGTTCACTGATAATGGTGATGGTACTTACACCTTCTCGCCAAACGAAAACTTTAACGGTGACATCAGCCTTGATGTGTCTGTTATGGATGAAGATGGCGCAACCGCTGAAACAACCGCTGGCATCGACGTAATTGCCGTCAATGACTTGCCAGTTGCAGGTTCAACGACCTACAGCGTTGACGAAGATAACGTGATTACCATCTCTGAAGCGCAGCTTCTTGCGAACAGCTCAGATATTGAAGGTGATGTATCCGTTAGCGACGTTTCCTACTCAGGCGCAGACGGTATCTTTACTGACAATGGTGATGGTACTTACAGCTTCGCACCAAATGAAAACTTCAACGGCAATGTCAGCCTAGATGTAACCGTTGCTGATGAAGAGGGTGCAACGGCTGAAACCACTGCGGGTATAGATGTTATCGCAGTCAACGATGCACCAGTGTCAGGTGACTTGGCTTACTCAGTGGATGAAGATGGTTCAATCACGCTAAGCCAAGAGCAACTGCTGGCTCAAGCATCGGATGTGGACGGCGATGATCTTACCGCGGCTAATCTTACCGCGGCTAATCTGACCGCGGGTGATAACGCTACCGTTACGGCAAACGATGATGGTTCATTTACTATTACACCGGATGCCGACTTTAATGGTGATATTGACCTTAGCTTCGACCTTTCTGATGGTACTGAAACGGTTGTTGCAACGGCCGACCTTACTGTGAATCCAGTGAATGACATCGCGGTTGTAGAAGATGTCGCTTACACCATTGAAGAAGATGGTTCGCTTACCTTTACTGATGAGCAACTGCTAGCGGGTGCTTCTGATATTGATGGTGATGAGCTTTCAGTTGCCGATGTGTCTTACACTGGCGCAGAGGGTGTGTTCACCGACAATGGCGATGGCACTTACACCTTTGCACCGAACGAGAACTTCAATGGTGACGTAAGTTTGGACTTCTCAGTATCTGACGGTACAGAGACGGTTGATGCAAATATCGACGTAACGGTAACAGACGTTAACGATGCACCAGTGGCAGGCGCAACGTCTTACCAAATGAACGAAGATGGCACCATCACATTGAGCCCTGAGCAGTTGATTGCTAATAGCTCTGATGTGGACGGGGAAGTGTCGCTTGATAGCGTGAGCTACTCCGGTGCAGACGGTATCTTGGTTCAAAATGAAGATGGTTCGGTAACGTTCGCACCAAACGAAAACTTTAACGGCGACATCAACCTTGATGTGACGGTTATTGATGACGACGGTGCAACGGCTCAGACTAACGCTGGTATTGAAGTCATTGCAGTTAACGACGCACCAGTGGCTGGAAACGTGGCTTACTCGGTTGATGAAGATGGTTCAATTACGTTATCTCAAGAGCAGTTGCTGGCTAACGCATCCGATGTTGATGGTGATGCACTGACCGCAAGCAACCTATCTGCAGGCGATAATGCGACTGTAACAGCGAACGATGATGGTTCATTTACTATCACTCCTGATGCTGACTTCAACGGCGACATAGACCTAAGCTTCGATGTGTCAGATGGCCTTGAAACTGTTCAAGCAGGCGTCGACCTAACGGTTAACCCAGTCAATGACTTACCGACAGCCGCTGACCAAAGCTTCACAGTTGAGGAAGATGGAACGCTAATCTTCACGGATGCAGATCTACTAGCAGGCGCTACAGACATCGACGGAGATGACCTGTCTATCACGGATGTGTCTTACACGGGCGCAGAAGGTGTGTTCACTGATAACGGTGATGGCACTTACAGCTTTGCTCCAAACGAGAACTTCAATGGTGATGTAAACCTTGGCTTCACAGTGTTTGATGGCACAGAGACAGTCGATGCCAATATTGATGTGACCGTAACGGATGTGAATGATGCACCAGTGGCGGGTTCTACCTCTTACCAAATGAACGAAGATGGCACGATTACTATTAGCCCTGAGCAGTTGATTGCGAACAGCTCAGACGTTGATGGTGAAGTGTCGCTTGAAAGCGTGACTTACACAGGCTCTGACGGCGAATTGGTTCAAAACGATGATGGTTCTGTGACCTTCACGCCGAGTGAGAACTTTAACGGTGATATCAGCCTAGATGTGGTTGTAACCGACGATGACGGTGCGACTGCTACAACAACGGCAGGCATCGAAGTTCTGGCTGTGAATGATGGACCTGAGTCGGAGGAAGTGGAACTAACCACAGCCGAAGACAGCACCATTCTTATCACACAGGACATGTTGTTAGCTCAAGCTACCGACATCGATAACACCGCAGACGAGCTGTCAGCTTCGGGTCTACAAATCGACCCTAGCTTGGGTGAGTTGCTCGATAACGAAGATGGTACTTGGTCATTCACACCAAACGAGAACTTCAATGGTGATGTGCCAATGACGTTTGACGTTAGCGATGGCCAAGAGACAATCTCAGTCGACGGTAACATCGATGTCACGCCAGTGAATGATGCACCTGAAGCGCCAATGATTGAGATGCAAGGCGAAGAAGATGTGGTCATGGTGATTGACCCAGCTTACATCGCGGATCAAGTAACAGATCTTGATGGCGACGAGATCAGCATCGAGAGCATCACAGTTCGAGCTCCAGCGAATGCGACCTTAACTCAGCAGCCAGACGGCATGTATCACTTAGTAACTACTCAAGACTTCAATGGCTTGGTAGAACTGGGTTATCAAGCGACTGACGGCGAAGAAGTGGTTGATGGCTCGCTGAATGTGGATGTCATTCCGGTTAACGACGCACCATTCAATGTCGGCAACGCAATGATGACCACAGACGAAGATGGCGCGTTCACCTTCGATGCTGGCGACTTGATGAACTTGTTCGGTGACATCGATACCGCTGACCTTGTTGTTTCTCGCATTATCACCGCAGACGGTGAAGATGGCGGAGAAGTAACAGACAACGGTGATGGTACTTGGACATTCACACCAACAGGCGACTTTGCGGGTGTTTCTGACCTACAAGTTGTCGTGAGTGACGGTGAGTTTGAAACCGTTCTCGATGTTCCTGTGTACGTACGTCCTGTCGCAGATGGCGCGGTTATTTCAACTGACCATGACGGTCCATTAGTCTTCGGCGAAGATGAAACGGGTCACTTGGGACTGAACGTTGGCCTAGTCGATGACTCAGAAACGCTAAGTAACTTGGTGATGACAGGTTTCCCTGTTGGATTCGAGGTAACAGATGGTGTGAATACCGTGATGATCACCGAGCCGGGTCAATACATCGACCTGTTCGATTGGGATATCTCAAACATTCAAATGACGCCTCCTGAAGACTTCCATGGTGAGTTCTTCGTAACCGTAAGCGCAACAACGGTTGACTACGGAGATGAGCCGGAAGCGTTTGAAGATGGCATCGATTCTGGTGATTTCGAAACCGTAGCGGGTGATTCCATCATCCTAACGGCGGACGACCTAATCGGTTTGGCTGAGAATGTGGATGCTGACAGCGATGATGAAGTGAAACTGGTCCATCTTGCCGACCGCAGCCAAGGTGAGATTGTCGATAATGGCGATGGCACTTGGACGTTCACACCAGCCCCAGGCTTCACTGGCGAAGCAGATATTGCTTACGTGGTTGATAAAGATGGCGTGCTTCATGATGAGCAAACTGGCGTAGTCGTGAAAGAAGGCGACTCGCAAGAGAATACAGCACCAGAAGTTAACAGCATCACGACGACGGAAATCGCAGCGGATGCAACCTTGTCGTTCACTGATGAAGACATGTTAGCGAACCTGAGCGATGCAGAAGGCGATAGCTTGAGCATTGAGTCAGTAAGCTTGATGGAAGGTCAGGGCGTAATTGAGAGCGATAACCAAGGTAACTATCAATTCACACCTGCTGAAGACTACACCGGCGATGTTCAAGTTGGGTTTATAGCGACCGATGGCGAAAATCGTATCGAAAGCTTCTTCAATGTGGATATCCAAGGTGGTGATGAAGCAGCGGCGAGTGAAGGTTATGCCTTAGCTGATGATGGTTCGCTAACTATCACCGAGTCACAGCTGGTGGATGAGTTAGGCGTGAGTGATTCTGCACAAGTTGTTGATGTTGCAGACGCGAACGATGCAGGCTTCTTTGCTGAATCTGGCGAAGGTGAGTGGACTTACTGGCCAAACGAAGACTTTGACGGCAACTTAGCGATGAATGTCGACGTTAACGATGGTGGTGAGGTGTCGAGCCATAGCTTAAGTATCCAAGTAGCCGATGATTCAGCACAGAGTGATGAACCGCAAGTACAAGCAGCTCAAGCAACGGAAGATCAGCAAGTGGAAGTCGCACAACAAGCTGATGACCAAGCTCAAGACAGTGACACCGAAGCCGAAGACAGTGTTGCTGACGTGACAGCGGCACCGGGCGATACCATCTCTATCTCGATTCCAGATGAGGTGAGTGGTAACGAATCGGTTGATTACGCTGATATGTCTGGTCTACCTGAGGGCGCTACTGTGAGCAACGCACTGGATAACGGTGATGGTAGCTTCACAATCAGTGGCAACCTAGAGCAGCCTGTATCCGTTGAACTTCCAGAAGGTTACGAAGGGACTAGCGAGATCCAATTCCAAGGTTACGACGAATTGGGTAGTTCAATAGACGGCGCTAGCGGTTCTGTTGAGGTTGAGGTCGATGATCAATACACCATGCAAGGTTCTACTCAAGAGCAGCAACCAGACATAGCGGGTATGGAATCTGGTGGCAGCGACTGGACAAGTTCAGGTGGTCAAGATCAAGGTGTTGACTTCACGGACGACTCTGGAAGCTTCGATTCAGATTCTCAAACTGGAACCGATCAAGGCAACGACTTCGACCAAAGCTCGATTTAATCGAGAGGGCTTGGTTTTAGTCTGAACCGACATTTAGTCTAAACCGACAAGTAGGCAGGGCAGCGTGATGTTGCCCTCGTTAAAGCCATGCAGAGTCGCCTTTGCGTGGCTTTTTTATTTGTTTTTGTCTCGCTAAATAGACTTGAGAACAGATAAAAATGTCCTTAATTATTAGAAGAGTTAATTAAAAGGAGGGACGACATGTATCGATATGTCAGTTCGCCACAAGCGTCGAAATACATCGTGCCACCACCTCAACATCGTGAGTTGTCGAGTGTGGATGTTCCTGAGTCTGAATTGGAGATGCGAGAAATTCTAAATAATTGGTTTGCCGATGGTTTGGCTCCGATTATTCAAAGTGATGGCGATTACATTTCGGCAAGCGACCAAGTGCGATTTGAAAAACTTAGCCGCACGGTTGGCATGTTATTGAGGAACAAAGACTATTACTTTGCCACTAAGCGTATCCTATCTTTGTGGGAGCAAGATTGCCTTGAAACCACCTATGTTAATTACCTCATTCTACGCAGCGAAAGAGGTACTTCGTTAAGGTGATTAAACGCAGCCTGGATTCGCTGACCATGATTGCTTGTTTTGAGAGCTATGATGACTCAAGTTTGCTAAGAAGCAGGCAAACAAAAAGGGCAAGCTTTTGAGGCTCACCCTTGTGATTGTTCTTTAAATGTCTATTTAGCTATTTAGACCCAACCATCAAATTTCAGTCGTTTTTGAATCCTCTCGACCGCTTCTTTCTGCATCTGTCTAACTCGCTCATTAGAGACATTCACATCCAACATTTGTCCAACCTCAGACAGTGTTTTCACCTTGTTGTCGAAGAAACCAAAACGGTGAATAAGAACCTTCTGCAATTTAGGTGGCAGTGTGTTTATGATCTGCTCTAGCGCATGTGTAAATGATTGGTCTTCACAGTCTTGTTGAGGATCGGGGATGTATTCACTTTCGCACTGTTCAAGTACAAGTGGTGCGTGGCTGATACCAACCGTCGTTGTTACGTCAATAAACCCGCTTAACGCAACCAGTTGATCGACACGTTCAGCTTTTACGCCTGAGCTATTCGATAATTCTGAGATCGAGATTTCTTTGCGCATTTTTTTGCTTACATCGAGCTTCTTTGATGCAAGGCTATTAATTTCTTTACACACATGAGCAGGTAAGCGAACGGTACGACCTTTATTCATTAAGGCCGCTTCAATATTTTCGCGAATCCACCACACAGCATAAGTGGAAAAACGATAGCCGGGTTCTGGATCGTACTTATCGATGGCCTTGATTAAGCCAATATTCCCTTCTTCGATAAGGTCGAGCAGTGTGAAGTTGTTGCCTTTGCGTTTTAGATAACTTTTTGCGATTTTTACAACGAGGCGTAGATTCGATTCGATCATGATGTCACGTGCATGTTTGTCACCCGCACGATTCAACTTTGCGTAATACAATTCATCTTCACGCGATAACAGATCAATGCCCACGATATCCTTTAGATAGTGAGCATAAGGTTCTGTAGCAGTTGAAAATGATTCTTTAATGGGAGTTTCATTCGTGAGCCCCTGAAACGCAGCAAAATTGTCATTGTTCATTTCCTTGTCCTTATCTAGCCGACTGAACGTTTTATTTATTTTATTATTATGTCACCAGGTGAATACACTTGGTTTCATTGAAGTGTAGGTAACAGTTTCTTCTTTACCAATAAATAAAATGCAATTTCGTATGTTTATGTCACAAAAAAATCTACAAATATTTAACTATTTTGCATCCCATCGAGTGTGACGGTTTTTTGTTCAAGACATGTATGTAGGAGGTCTATAAAGTGTTGCTATGTTTGAGCTTATCTAGATAAATACCATGAATTTATAGGCGTGGATTAGCTATATCATTGAGAGAGAAAATGATAAGGAAAATGACAAGAGTCGAGGTTCAATGTTTCCAAATACCTCAACTCCTTTGGCTACTAAGTTTCACCACGTAACTCTTAGTTCTATCGACTAATAAGTGCTGAGCACATCATCGATTTGTTGATTGATGATTTTTACTTCGCTGTAGATAACCGAAAGGTCATCCGTTTGAGGTGCTAGTTTATTGGATGTGTTTTGCTCGACTCTTTCTAAGGCCGCTGTAGCTGTTTCTTCGCCGAAGCTGGCTAATATGCCTTTTAATGTATGTACGATAAAATGAAGCTTGCCCCAATCTTGTTGCTGTACCAGTTCTTGTATCTCTTCTAATGAATTGCCATGGTCTTCTTGATACACAGACAATACAGCGAAGATTATTTCTCTGTCATTATCTAAGTAGGCATTTAAGGCATCGATATCTAGCATATAGACTCCTGTTGGCTGTATGTTGAAAATGGGCTAGGCGGCTTACTCGAAAAACCAGATCTTAATGAATCACTAATCCATTGATTCCATTTTGGAGGAAGTTCTAACTGTAAAATTTCTCTTAAATAGTCGTCGCTAAGTTTTTCATCTATATGAGCTTTATGAACGGCATATATATAGTCAAGTTTGGCGGCAACTGAATATGGGTAACTGTGAATATAGTCTTTTAATTCCTGTATTGACCCAAAGTTATCAATGTTTATACAAGTTGAAGGGTCGACATTTTTGGACTCAAGTTTGTGGTTTACTGCTTCTCCACGAGATTTTAGGCATTCCACTGCTAAGTGATAAAGAGAGTACTCCCCAAAATGGACGAGCAGTGGTAATAGTTGATCGAGCAAGTAAGTTGGTTGGCTGTGGAAATTATTCGCTAACAGCGTTGAAGCTCTAATCACTTTTTTGTGGGCAACCTGAGGGCTATTTTCGATGAGCAAGATACTGCTCTGAAACAGGGCAAGGCTGGCTAAAACCTGCTGCTGTTGTTTTACCGGAAGTTTCAGGTTTACTAACTCGGTGAATTGGTTGGCGTGCTCAAGCAAAATACGTTTGTACTTTAGTTGCGTCTCGCGCTGATAAGTCGCTTTTAACGAATTAAAGTGCGCACAAATGGAGTGAATGACATCAATGTCAGCAGCTGAAATATGGGTCGCATACATCTCACCTAACTTTATGATCATACGTGTGTTGTCTGCGTTCTCAGCTAAGTCAATCGCCCTGATTGCACGATGGCTGATACTTGGTGTCATCTCAAATGCACGAATCGCTAATTTCAGAGCAGGAAGCAGCATCTTATGTTTTTCGTAGATACAGCTTAAGCAATCAATGACGCTCAATGAGAGTGGCTGCGCGATCAGAAAGTTGTGGAGCTTATCTATGGCTAGCTCCTGTTTGCCTAAACTGTCGAGAATCAGAGCTTCAGCAACCAGTTTCGTCGGGTGCATGTTGGTTTTCGAGTGGCTAATGACGCTAGAGAGTAATTGCCATTTCTTACCAGAAATTAAATGTTCAATCAGTGTCGCTTCGAATTGAACGCTAGTGCCATTAGGCGAGAGCGCTAATGCTTGAGCCAATTTATCCTGACTGGTGATTGGATATAACTCGTTCAGTTGTGTCAGCTTCTTCGAGATGGACACAGCACTTTGGATCTTTTTACCTAACCTCTGAGTATGAATCGGTTTAGAAACGAAATGGTGTGCCTCACCTGAAAGGGCAGTTAATACCGTTTCTTGCCGCATATCTCCGGAGAGTAAAATTGTCGCAACCGTATGGTCGATGAGCCTATTTCGATACAGAATTCCTAATAGTTCAAAGCCCGTGAAGAATTGCTCTAAGTGGTAATCGATGAGGAGTACATGAAAAGAGTGAGTCTCGACCGCTTTAATTGCTTGTCGATAGTCGGTCGCAATAAAGATGCAATCATGCGCAATGCCCAAGCTCGAGAGTTGCTGCTTTATAAGAATAGTTGCACTCTTGGAGTCGTCGACAATTAAAACTCGTAGGTCAGGTGGTAAGGTCAAATCCATTTTCCTCAATACCAAATGTTATTTTTAATTTAGGCGTCAAGTTGCACATTGTCAAGGTGCCAATATCACAGACAAACACTCAATAAACTATTGGTAATTAAGGAGTATTCGATAGCATTTATGAAAGACTTCAAACGCAGGTTACTTTTACCTGATTTTCGTTGGGCTATACGTGTTTTAGAAATAAAAAAGAGGCAAGCCGATAAGCTTACCTCTCAGTTTAATTGTTCGATTTTTTATTCGAAATGTTGTTCTTTTCTTGAAGCTTTATTAAACAAAACTCTAGCGCTAATCACGCATATTTAGAATCAATACTGCAGCTAAAGCCAAGAACGCCGTCATCATTAAGAACACATCGTTGTAAGCCATGATTGCGGCGTCACGTTGCATTGTGCCAAGTAGGCTAGCTTGCGCTTGTTGCATCGCCGTTGCGGCATCACTGCCAGATTGAATAAAGAACGCTTGTTGATCTTTGAGCGTTTGCCAACCCAATTGGCTAACTGAAGGCAGCGACTCTTTGATATGAGCCAAATGCTCGCGCGTCTTGTTATCTAGCAACGTAGCAATAATCGCGATACTAAATGCGCCCCCTAGGTTGCGCATTACGTTGGTTAAGGTTGAAGCGTCAGGCGTGTCCATTTTGCTGATGTTTTTCATCGCAACCAAAGACAGCGGAACCATAATAAACGGGCTACCGATAGCGCGCAGAACCATGGACAAGATCAACTGTTGGCCACCAAAATCAATCGTCATATGTGTATTCACGTAACAACTGAAGCCAAACATCGCGAAACCAAAGGTCACTAAGTACTTAGGCTTAATGATTTGCGTCAGCTTAGGAACGATTGGGAATATCAACAACTGTGGGAAACCCATCCACATCAAGACTTCACCAATCTCCATCGCATTGTATTGCTGAATTTGAGTGAGGTACATTGGCAGTACATAGATAGAGCCGAGCAATGCCATCCCTAGAATCAAATAGGCGATACAAGACATAGCAAACTGCCCATCCCGCAATAGCCGCAAATTCACCAATGGCTTTTTGTGTTGGAGTTCGTTTATCACGAAGTAAACCAAAGTCACTGCAGACACAATACTCAAGCCTATGATGAAGCTCGAACTGAACCACTCTTCACGGTTACCTTCTTCTAGCACCACTTCTAAACAACCTAGCCCTAACGCCATGGTCGCGATACCAAACCAGTCGGCTTTTTTCAGTGTGCCAAGGTCGAGCTTTTCATCATCCAAGCCATATCGGATCATGGTGATCACAAGCAAAGCCGGCGGAATATTGATATAGAAAATATAGTGCCACGAGAAGTTCTCCGTCAGCCAACCACCAAATGTTGGGCCGATCGATGGAGCAAAGGTCGCGGTTACGCCAAACAGTGCCATACCCACAGCACGTTTGTTAACAGGTAATAACTGAATCACTAACGAGAAAGCAAGCGGGATTAAAGCACCACCACTGAAGCCTTGCATCGCGCGGAATACAATCATCGAGGTCATGTTCCAAGAAAACGAACACAACAAAGATGAAATGGTGAAGATGGCCGTCGTCCACGTGATATAACGGCGTTTACCGAGCGCTTTAGAAAGCCAACCACTGAGTGGGATAGCGATCATCTCTGCGACTAGGTAAGACGTAGAGATCCACGAGCTTTCATCCAAGGTGGCAGACAGCGCACCTTGAATGTCTTTGAGAGACGAGTTGGTGATCTGAATATCCAAGATCGCCATAAACGCGCCGATTAAGCCGCCAAAAAGGGCGATCCAATGGCGTCTCGAAACCTCGTCATCATCATTTGTTTGGGTGACAACACCAGTGTTACTCATGGTCTAGCCTCGTTTATCGATGGTCGCTACCACAGACAAACCAGGGAGCAGTCGACCTTTCAACTCTTGCTGATCTGGAATCGTAATTTTCACCGGTACACGCTGAACGATTTTAGTGAAGTTACCGGTCGCGTTTTCTGGTGGTAGGAGCGCAAACTTAGCGCCAGTCGCAGGGGAGAAGCTGTCTACCACGCCTTCAAGTGGTTGACCCGGAAAGGCATCCAGTTCGACTTCTACGGTTTGGCCTTTATGAATACCGCTTAATTGAGTTTCTTTGAAGTTAGCTTCAATCCACACTTGGTTGTTTGGTACCAAACTCATCAATGGCGCGCCTGCTTGAATCAGCAAGCCTTCACGGACGCTACGTTTACCAATCACGCCATCCGCTGGCGCGTAGACCTTGGTGTAATCAAGGTTAAGTTGTGCTTGATCTCTTTGTGCTTGAGCTTCAGTCACGGATGCGTTTGCTTGTTCGATTTCACTCGCAATCACGATTAGTTGATCATTACTTGCGACAAGGTTTGCTTTTGCTTCTTCAAGTTCTGCTTGGGTGACTTTTTGTTGTGCGACCATGCTGTCGACTTCATCTTGCGAAGCATAGTTACGCTTTAATAAGCTACGAGAACGCACGACTTGTTGGATTGCACGCTCGTATTCAGCTTGTGCGGAATCAACACGGCTCTCAGCTTGATTTATTTGGCTACGTTGTAACGTTTGTTGAGCGATAAGGTTGTGTACGCTTGATTGAACGACGCTTAAATGCGCATTCGCCTGAGCAAGTGCAGATTGGTAATCACGATCATCAATTTGAACCAACAAGTCACCTTGTTTAACCGATTGGTTATCACTCACGTAAGACTTAACAATATAACCCGACACCTTCGGGCTTATATTAGTGATGTCGCCTTGCAGGTAGGCATTGTCGGTTGACTCGAAGTACTGGCCATAGCCATACCAATATCCAGCGCCAGCTAAGCCTAATGACAGCATGATCGCAGTAGCAATAAGCGGAGCTTTTTTACGTTTTTTTGTGCTTACTGATTGCGAAGCGTTATTGTTCTCTGTCATTTTTTATTTCTCATTTTGTTTTTATTTAGATGTAACGAATTGTAAATGAATTCGATTGATTGATAAGATAGGAAAAAAGGGAAACACTGTTGCAAAAATCTTACTAATATAGCTTTGGGAGAAGTACGATGGACTTAAATGCTGTGACTGTTTTTACACAAGTTGTTGATTGTGGGAGTTTCACGCACGCAGCTGAAGCATTGAACATGACCAAGTCGACCGTCAGCCGAAAGCTTGACGAGCTAGAGCAGCACCTAGGTGTGAGGTTGATCACTCGTTCGACACGAAGTTTAGTCTTAACTCCAGAGGGTGAGCGCTTTTATCAGTCGAGCATGCAGATGCAAGAGATTATGAACCAAGCAGAATTAGAAGTTTCAGCAAATCAAGACCTGATTCGTGGCCCTTTAAATGTGGTGCTCCCCGTAGAATTAGGCCACCAAGTATTAGCGCAATACATTCACAGTTTCTTAAAAGAACACCCGAATGTGACGATGAATTTAGAATTAACCAACCGCGAAGTCGATATAATCGCTGAGGGGATCGACCTTTACGCGCAAATTGGTGAGTTGGTGGATTCGAGCTTGGTTTCTCGCTACCTCACAACATCAAAGCGTGTATTGGTAGCTAGCCCTGAGTATTTAGAACAGTTTGGTGAAATTTCTTCACCCGATGATCTTAAACCGCCATTCAGAATGATTGAGGTCGTCAACAAGGCGGCGCGTCTACCTAAGTGGCATTTGCAATTAGAAGGCGGTGAGTCGATTTTGATCGATCTGCCGTGTCAGTTACGGGTGAATACCATCACGGCATGCCTAACAGCGTGTGTGGATGGGCTCGGCTTGGCGGTGCTTCCTGAATTCATTTGTCGGGAACACTTCAAGACAGGTAAGCTGATTCGTTTGTTACCTGAATATGAGATGCCAGAAGTTTCAGTAAGCCTAGTGTATGCAGACAGGCAGTTGATGCCGAAACGTAAAAAGGTCTTTATCGACTATCTACTGACTGCCTTTCAAAATAGGAAGCAAAAGTAACGGGGAAAACCTTAGCGGTTAAGTGCTTAAGCTTCCTATTATTCGTTTTGTCTAAACCGTATCGAAGCTAACTATGATTGGGCTGCCAGTCGACGACTTGCCCATTCGCCAATATAGCTTTGACCGATAGGGCAGCAATATCGATACCGTTGTAACGAAATGCCTTGTTAGAGAAGTTGGCAATGATCTTACTCCCGTCACTGAACTCGGTTTGTTGAACTTCGCCGCTTTTGTCTAACCAGTCGAAATCGACTAACTGTTTATCCCATAACTGTTCGTGCATCGGTTCAAAGCCATCTTGATAGTGTTTGAGTGCTTTGATCCTTGGACTTGAACTTGATAAAGCTTCATCTCTGGTCAAGTGAACCATCGGTGGTGTGTTGTACAACATGGCGGTTAAGTCTCTTTCTGCTTGTACATTAGTGAACTTAAGGCTGTCTGAGTGCCAATGGTGCGTATTGATTACTTCATCATGGAAAACGGCTTGGTAAAGCGGAATTCGATATTGAGGCGAAAACAGCAATGACTTGTAGGGTTCTTTGACCTTAGCTGACTTGAAGAAAAAGTCAGGTTTATGGTCTGGGTACCAACGACCTAAGTAATAGGGAGATCGGCGATTCTCTTTCATGTCTTTATCTGTCCAACCAAAACCAACCGTTTCTAAGCCGTGCGCAAACGCGATGCCTTTTGTTGTTAGGCTGTTGCCGTCTTCAGAGCCTAATACTAACGATGGTTGCTCGCTTAGCCACTGCATTCGGTTGTTGAAGGCAGAAAGCATATCCGTCTCACTGCTATTATCGCTGTAGTCCTCACGCGCCATCGCAGTCGCATCAACATCTAGGAACAGGCTATTGAAGTGACCAAAACGCATGATGTCTACGGCGCGCTGTTTTACATAATCCAAATGGCAATTCGGGTTCAAGTAAAAACCGTTACCTCGAAACCCTTTTTTTAGGTTCATCGCGGCTTTCCGGGGAAAGCCGCTTTTATCTTCAAGAAGAAGTAGTCTGTATCTCGATACCCATACCC